>USOC01000213.1 GCA_900556245.1 uncultured Prevotellaceae bacterium | reverse complement strand
AACAGAGGCAAGCATCCGCTCATCGGGTTTGCACCGGCACGGTTGTAGAGTTCCATCATTTTCTGCTGGCGTTTCATTGCGTTTTCGTTCCCCGGATATTTTTCATTGATTTCCTTGATGTCCGGAGCAAGTACGCGCATTTTGGCCTGTGAAGAGTAGCTCTTGTATGTGAGCGGGAACAGCACAAGCTTGATGAAAATCGTGAGCAGGAGGATGATGATGCCGTAGTTGAGGTTGAGCGAGCCGAGGAAGTTGAACACCGGAATGATGACGCCGGTGTTGATCCAGCGGAACATTGACCATCCTAGCGGGATGAGTCGCGTCAGTTGCAAATCTTCATTAGGCGAGATTTTCTCATCGTATGAAGAGAGCAGTTTGTATTCGTTCGGGCCAAGGAAAATGTTGAAGGCGGCAGGTTTCGTATTGTCGATGCTGTAGTCTATCGAACTGAAGAAACTTACGTTTTTCATAAAACCTGCGTGGTCCGGCGAATCTTTTGCAATTACCTGACTCTTCATCGGTTTGCCGCCTATGAAGTGAGAATCGGCGATGAATACAGTCGAGAAGAACTGGTATTTGAACCCAATCCATTTCAAGTGGTTGTTGGTTTCTTCTTCATCATCGCCAGTTTCGCTGAGGTTGTCTACGTCGCCGTCTTCACCGCTGTATTTGTAGAACACGCCGCTGTTGCGTTCTTCGAAACTCATTCCTTTTTCGTGGCGCATCATCTTCTGATTCCACATGAAGTCCATGGTGGCGACGTTGGAATCGATTACAGCCGACATGTTCTGCTGCACGATTTCCATTCTTACCATATAGCTGTCGTGCGGCAGGGTGTAGCGGATTCCAAAGAATACTCCGTCGGCAAATGGCAGCTTCATAAGGATGGTTGAGTCGTTTTCCTGTACGGCTGTGAAGTTGAAGTCGCGAGTGTCGAAACGGTGAGTGTCGGTGTTGATAGCAAAGCCGTAGGCGTTGTTGGCGCCGTCAAAAAGAATGCAATTTCCGTCTTTTCCGTTTTGGAAGGCATTGTACTTCTTCAGGGTTGCTTTGGCAATCATCGCGCCTTTTGTAGAGAGGTCGAGCGAAAGCAGTTCGTTTTCCAACTTCAGAGTTTGAGAGTCCGAGTTTACGAAACGGGCAAACGAAGAGTATTTCGCCGCATTGTCTGCGGCTTCGCGCACTTTTTTAAGAGCCGCATTGTAGAGCAATCGGTTTTCGGGACCGGTTGGTTTTCGCAGGTCGGACAATGGGATAATCATGTCGCCCTCCATTGTGACGTCTCCCGACAAATCGCCGTTGTTCACTGCAAAAGTAACGCCATCGGCTTTCAGCGTGTGGGTTACAGCTTCGCCGGTGTTTTCGGCTTCTCCATATTGTGTGACAATTCTTGTGATTTTTTGCCATTCATCGGCGTTCAGGCTGTCAACAGTCTGTTGCGCCTGTTTTTTAGTCTCTGCTTTTTCTGTCTGTTCGGGCGTAGGCTGAGAGGATTCTTGTTCGGGCGAATTCAGCATTGTAAAGCCGAAAATCACCAATCCCATCAGTACAAGGCCGAGAACTGTGTTTTTGTCCATTCGTTGTTTCTGATAAAATAAATTGATGTTATTATTTCTTGTTTTCAATAGCGGCCTTCACGAAACTAAGGAACAGCGGGTTTGGTGAGAGTACCGTGCTGCTGTATTCGGGGTGATACTGCGTTCCGATATACCATTTCTTTTCGGGAATTTCAACAACTTCCACCAAATGGGTTTCCGGGTTTTCTCCGACACAGCGCATTCCCGCCGCTTCGAACTGGGCGCGGTATTCTTCGTTGAATTCGAAACGGTGGCGGTGGCGTTCGCTAATGAAGGTGGAACCGTAGGCTTCCGCAACTTTAGAGTCAGGAGCCAATGCGCAGTTGTAAGAGCCGAGGCGCATTGTCCCTCCCATGTTTGAGATGCTTTTCTGCTCCTCCATCAGGTCGATTACGTTGTAGGGAGTCTGCGGGTTCATTTCCGTGCTGTTTGCGTCGGTCAGGCCAAGTACGTTGCGCGCAAATTTGATGACTATGCTTTGCATGCCGAGACAGATTCCGAATGTGGGCATATCGTGTTCGCGACACCATTTAAGAGCGACGAATTTTCCTTCGACGCCACGTTGCCCGAAACCGGGGGCAACGAGTACACCGTCCATATCTTTGAGCAGGTTTTCCACGTTGTCGTCGTTGATTTTTTCGGAGTGGATGCATACAAGTTTCAGCTTGCAGCCATATAGGTGGCCGCCTGGAAAAGCGATTCGTTGATGGATTTGTATGCATCTTGCAGTTCGACGTATTTTCCGACGAGACCGATTGTGACCGTTTTGTTGGCTTTTTCCATCATGTCGAGGAATTTGACCCATTGGGACATGTCCGGTTCTCCCTGATAAGGGGTGTTGGTCTTTTTCAGAATGATTTCGTCGAGGTGCTGTTCGTGCATCTTCATCGGAACCTCGTAGATGGTCGGAACGTCGATGGACTGGATGACGGCGTCGGGCGAAACGTTGCAGAAGAGTGCGACTTTACGACGCATCGAGACCGGAATGTCTTTTTCTGTGCGAAGAATCAGCACATCGGGCTGTATACCCACTTCCTGGAGTTTCTTGACAGAGTGTTGCGTCGGTTTTGTCTTCAATTCTTTTGCTGCATTGATAAACGGCACGTAGGTCAAGTGAATGCAAATACAATTCGAACCGAGTTCCCACTTCAACTGGCGCATGCTTTCAAGGAATGGCAGGGATTCGATGTCTCCGACGGTTCCTCCGATTTCAGTGATGACGAAATCATATTTACCCGTGTTCCCGAGCAGTTTGACGTTGCGCTTTATTTCGTCGGTGATGTGGGGCACAATCTGTACGGTTTTGCCCAAATAGTCGCCGCGGCGTTCCTTGTCGATTACGCTTTGATAGATGCGGCCTGTGGTGATGTTGTTGGCTCTTGTCGTGTTGACGTTGGTGAAACGCTCGTAGTGCCCGAGGTCGAGATCGGCTTCGTGTCCGTCAACTGTCACGTAGCATTCCCCGTGTTCGTAGGGGTTCAGTGTTCCCGGGTCGATGTTGATGTACGGGTCGAACTTTTGAATAGTCACTCTAAAACCGCGCGAAAGGAGCAGGCGCGCCAAAGACGACGAAATAATTCCCTTACCCAAAGAGGAAACCACTCCGCCAGTCACGAATATGTATTTCGTTTCCACAATAATATTATTTTATTTTCTGCAAAGATACAATAAAGAAAGTGCAAATCGAATGTAAAATGTCAAGATTTTCATAAATTTC
>USOC01000212.1 GCA_900556245.1 uncultured Prevotellaceae bacterium | reverse complement strand
CGACGTTCGCGGTCGGTCGTAATGCAAGCCCTCTCCAGCCGGTCGAGGATTTCATTGCGAAGGCGGATGGCTTCTGAAGTTGATTTCAGAGTATGCACTTTTTCAATCAGTTCCGGCTGGTTGAAAAAATTGTTGGTTGTACCGGTGGCAATGACCAAATAGTCATAGTCAATCTTTTCGAAGTTGGTGAAAACCGTTTTGTTTTCCGTATCCACTTTGGTGACGTTTCCGAAGTGGTATCTTGCGTTCTTCAGTTTTCTTATTTCTCTTCTGAATGGGAAGGAAATGCTGCTCGGCTCCAATCCGGAAGATGCGATTTGATAGAACAACGGGGGAAAACTGTGGTAGTTGTTTTTGTCGATGATTGTGATTCTGAATTTCTTCTTGTCGATTTTTTTTGCGAGATTCAGTCCGGCAAAACCGCCTCCGATAATTACGATATGCTTTAACTCTTTCATGAATGTCTTTTTGCCTTAAAAACGGAATAAAAAATAAAAAGTTTAAAATATGACTATTGGAAATGTATCTTAACGACAAAGGTAAGAATTAATTGATGATTTTGCATTAATTTTGCATTATTAAGGTGATAAATATGAACAAATTTAGATATATAAAGTACTTTTTGCTGATTCTCGCTTCTCTCTTCGGCGGGTTGCGGGCTTTTGGGCAGCTTGATACAGAAAAGGTTTTGACAATAGGTCGGAATGCGCTGTATTTTGAAGATTATTTGCTTTCAATTCAGTATTTTAATCAAGTTATCAAGACAAAGCCATATCTTGCGGAACCTTATTTTTTCAGGGGTCTTGCAAAATATTATCTTGAAGACTATCAGGGAGCCGAGGCAGATTGTAGTCTTGCGATAGAGAAAAATCCCTTTTTGGTAGATGCCTATGAGTTACGCGGTCTGTCGCGGCTGTCTTTGGGTCGCTTTGACGCAGCTGTGGCGGATTATGATTTTGGGTTGCGCTATTATCCGGAAAACAGGATTTTTCTCCTGAACAAAGCGATTGCACAACAGAATGGAAAAGACTATGAGGCCGCACGACAAACATTTGATTTGCTATTGGGCAAATTTCCGCGATATGACAAAGGGTACTTGGGCCGTTCGCATTTGAATCTTGTTGAGAAGGATTCGCTGGCGGCTTTGGCTGATGCCGAACGATGCCTTGAGGTGAACGAAAACAATATCGACGCTTATCTCATCCGGGCCGACATACGTTTGAACAGGGACAAAGACTATGCGGCGGCACTTGAGGACGTGAATCAGGCTATTCGGTTGGAGCCTAAGCGTGCCGGACTTTTTGTCAACAGGGCTTTCCTCAAATACAACACTGATGACTATTTCGGCGCAATGGCCGACTTTGACTATGCAATCGGTCTTGATCCTACGAACGTTGCCGCTCATTTCAACAGGGGCTTGCTGAAGATGGAAGTTCAGGACAATAATAAGGCAATCGAGGATTTTTCGTTTGTTATCGAGCGGGAGCCGGATAATTATAAGGCACTTTATAACCGAGCGGTGCTGTATCAAGAGGTGAGGCAGTACAAGAAATCGACAGAAGATTTCACGAAGGTGCTTGATGCGTATCCCTATCTTTCCTCCGTCTATTTTGCGCGAAGCGAGAGCCGGCGATTGTCAGGCGATATGAAAGGGGGCGAGGCAGACTACAAGACATTCCGCCGTCTTCAGGCCAGGCATGAAGAACGCAAGCATCATGTGGCGGAATCGGATGCGGCAAATGAAGAAACCTCAGCGGAAGAATCGCCGGAAGAAGTCATAAAGAGGTTTTCATCGCTGATGACAGTGGAAAATGAAAAGATTCAGAAGCCAGAGTATGATAATAAGTACAGAGGAAAAGTACAGAATTATGATATTGCAGTCAATATAGAAGGGATGTATGTTCTTTCCTACTATGACAGGTCGAAGACGTTGCGCGCTGATGCTTATTACCAGCGGGAAATAGATGAAATCAATTCGAGCTATTACCTGAGAGATAAGTTGTATGTGACAAATGCAGAGGCGCATTTGTCTGAAGCCGAAATTGAAACACAGTTTGGCCTGATTCGTCACTATTCTTCGTTGCTTGCATCAACCACTCCGCGGGCTGTGGATTACTTCGGGCGGGGTCTGAGCTATATGCTTGTGAAGAACTACACGGCGGCGATTGATGACTTTTCCAAATCCGTAGAGCTGAGTCCGCATTTTACACTGGCGTATTTTGCCAGAGCAAATGCCCGCTATTTTGAAATGGTGGCGCGTAAGGCGGATAGTGGCGATGCGGAAGATTCCTCTCGAATGCTGGAACAAATGGAGATGAAGCTTGTAGTCGCTGATTTTGATAAAGTTGTCAGCCTTTCTCCCAAGCTTGTCTATGCGCATTTCAACAAGGGCAATATCTACTATTCGCAAGGAGACTATACGTCGGCTATCAGCTGTTATACCAACGCTCTATCTGTCAAGGCGGATTTCGGAGAGGCGTACTATAATCGGGGGATTGCCTATTTCCGGATGGGGAATGTCGACAAGGGTATGGCGGATTTGAGCCGGGCCGGCGAGCTGGGCATCATGTCGTCATATAATGTGATTAAACGAATGCGTCGCAATTTGAACTAAACTTAAAATAAAGCGTTGAAAAATTGTTGGATAACCAATAATTTGCGTAAATTTGCATCCAAATCGTGCAGTGCGCGAATAATTATGTCGATTTAAATTAACAAGACTATGAATATAAAATTTCCGGATGGAAGTGTCAAGCAATATGAGGCGGGGGCGACTCCGCTTGCAATTGCGGAAAGCATCAGTCCTCGCCTAGCGCAGGACGTGTTGGCGGCGGCTGTCAATGGCGAGGAATGGGATTTGTCCCGTCCGATTGAAGGCGATGCCGAGATAAAGTTGTTTAAATGGGAGGATCCCGAAGGAAAGCACGCTTTCTGGCACACATCGGCACACCTGCTTGCCGAGGCATTGCAGGAGTTGTATCCCGGTGTGAAATTCGGTATTGGCCCGGCTATTGAAAACGGATTCTATTATGATATCGACCCGGGAGAACATTCCATTACAAGCGCTGACTTTGCGAAAATCGAGGCGAAGATGGCGGAACTTGTCTCAAAGAAAGAGCAAGTTGTGAGGAGTGAGATTTCTAAGGCTGACGCCTTGAAAATGTTCGGTGATCGAGATGAGACTTATAAGTGCGAACTTATCAGTGAACTTGAAGACGGTAAGATTTCCACATACACACAGGGAAACTTCACGGACTTGTGTCGTGGCCCGCACATTCCTAATACGGGCGTCATCAAAGCGGTCAAAGTGTTGTCGTT
>USOC01000211.1 GCA_900556245.1 uncultured Prevotellaceae bacterium | reverse complement strand
CGTTGTGTGGAAAGGGGCATCTGGTGAAAGGCAAGCAGGCCTATGGCTGTAGCGGTTATGCAGAAGGATGTCGGTTTGTCGTACCGTTTACAGAAATTTCAGATGCGTTGACGCCGGCGCAAGTCAATAAAAAGATTCAGTCGAAATATAAGAAATCAGATGAAAAGTAGCGAAGAATTGTTTCCTTTGGTGGATGAAGATGGGAATGTGATTGGAAAAGCCTTGCGCAGCGAGTGTCATTCCGGAAGCAAACTGCTCCATCCTGTGGTCCATCTTCATGTGTTTGACAACGAAGGCAGACTGTTTTTGCAGCAACGGTCGATGTCGAAGGACATTCAGCCGGGGAAATGGGATACCGCAGTTGGCGGGCATGTCGATTTTGGCGAGACTGTCGGCGAGGCTTTGTCTCGCGAGGCCGGAGAGGAGTTGGGCTTGACGCTGAAATCGTCGGAAAAGTTGTTTACTTATGTGTTTGAAAGTGAGATTGAACGAGAATTGGTGAATAGTTTCCGATGTGTGGCAGCGATGGAAGATTTGCATATTGATAAGGGCGGAGAACTTTCTGACGGAAGATTCTTTGAATTGTCGGAGGTGGAAGCTCGTTTGGGAACAGGCTTTTTTACGCCAAATTTTGAGCAGGAGTTTGCCATGCTCAGAAGAGTGATTTAGGTGTGTGAACAACACGGCAGACTTATTGGTTTCTAGAAAAGGATTATTTGAATATTATTTTTATGGACTACAATACTTTGATTCAGTATATATTAGTTGGCTTGATATTTCTTATGGTGCTTTTCCTTACAGTCAGAAGTCTGGTCGGCAGGAAGAAAAGCAGAGGTGGCTGCTGCTCGTGTCCGTTGAACGGAAACTGTAACAAGCAGTTGACTTCCAAAGTGAATCAATCAAAGAAAGAATGTTGATAGGCAGTGTCGTTTCATTTTGGTGTGTTGAATCAATCGGATGCATTGCACTGAACTTTCTCTTTTTTTGTTTGGTGCAAACATAGTATCTTTGTGAAAAAATAGAATTATATACATGGGACGTAAAAGAAGAGAGTTGCCGATTGTTGAGAATGTGACAATCAGTGGTGTTGCTGCGGAAGGGAAAAGTATCGCCCGAATAGACGATATGGTTGTATTTATACCTTACGGCGCACCGGGCGATGTGGTCGACATAAAAATAGACAAGAAAAAGCGGAATTATGCAGAGGCGCATATTCTGGCAATCAAGCACGCCTCCGATCGCCGCGTCGAACCTCAATGCGTGCACTTTGGTGTGTGTGGCGGCTGCAAATGGCAACATATTCCGTATGCTGATCAATTGGAATATAAGCGTAATCAGGTTGTTGACGCTTTGGCACGTATAGCCAAGGTGGAACAACCGGAGGTGTTGCCGACTATGGGCTCGTCAGAAATTTTCCGTTATCGAAACAAGTTGGAATTTACGTTTTCCAATAAATGCTGGATTACATTCGAGGATTTGAAGAGTGGCAGAGAAATACCGGACAGGAATGCGTTAGGCTTCCATATTCCGGGAGCTTTTGACAAGGTGTTGGATATTAAGGAATGTCATCTTCAAGATTCGTTGTCAGATCGGATTCGTCTGTTTATCCGCAACTATACGCTGGAAAAAGGCTATGCATTTTATGATATTAAAGCTCAAAGCGGCTTTATGCGTACTTTGATGGTGAGAATTGCCAGCACCGGAGAGGTGATGCTTATCGTGGTGTTTGCAGAAGATGATCAAGAGAAAATTTCCGATGTAATGGGTGCGGTTGCGACAAAGTTTCCTGAAATTACGTCGTTACTGTATGTCGTGAATCGCAAGATGAATGATACAATCGGCGATCAAGAGGTGATTACGTACCGCGGGCGTGACTACATCAATGAAGAGATGGAGGGTTTGACGTTTAGAATCGGGCCGAAATCGTTCTATCAGACCAATTCCCGTCAGGCATACGAACTTTATAAGACAGCCAGGCGTATGGCTTGCTTGAAAGAAGACGATTTGGTATATGACTTATATACGGGAACCGGTACGATCGCGAATTTTGTGGCAAAGCAAGTGCGTCAGGTGATAGGAATCGAATATGTTCCGGAGGCAATTGAAGACGCTAAGTTAAATTCCGAAATTAACGGAATCGGCAATACCAAGTTCTTTGCCGGAGATATGAAAGACGTGTTGACAGACGATTTTATAGCAGAACATGGTCGCCCGGATGTCATGATAATCGATCCTCCCCGTGCGGGAATGCATGAAGATGTTGTGCAGGTGATTCTGAACGCCAGTCCCGAGCGTATTGTTTATGTCAGCTGTAATCCGGCAACACAGGCTCGCGACTTGGCATTGATGGATGCCTTCTATCGGGTAGAAGAAGTGCAGCCTGTCGATATGTTTCCCCACACACACCATGTGGAAAATGTGGTTCGGATGGTGCGTCGCTGAGATTGCTCAGCGACGGGCGAGCAAGTGGATATTTGAATTGTAGTATTCAGGAATACCTGTCACTTCTTTGCCGATAAAAGGCGGCAATGGAAAGGTTGTATCGGTCTCAGGCAGTTCTATCTCCGCAAGAGTGATGCCTTCGAGTGCCCCGTGGAAAGCGTCTATTTCCCAAGTAAAGGAACCGTAAGGGACAAGGTAGCGCGTTTTCTCGATGATTGTGCCGGAGCAGATGGCAAGGAGTTTGTTAGCGTCGGGTAGAGGAATCTCGTATTCAAATTCCTGGCGGACGCATCCTTCGTTTTTTGTCTTGATGGTCAGAAAAGCAAGGTCGTTGCGGGTGCGGATGCGGATTGTTGTCGCCGGGTCCCGGGAAAGATAGCCTTGGCGGATTTCACAGACTGATTCCGCCATTCTTTTGTAGGACTCGTCAAGAGTCAAAAATTTACGTTCGATTTCTAAAGCCATAGCAATAATTCAAAAAGGAAACATATCTACCCAAATGGGATGATTTTTCCAACAAATCGGGCAAGGGCAGGCTTCGAAAAGTGGCTACCTTTGCATAGGGGTTTGAATATGTGTGTGCGAAATCATCCAAAAAAGTTTTGCATTTTCTGCACACGACATTCTTTATATTTGCAAAGATAATCAATAAAATTGGCAAGAGGTATCATACATATTATTTTCAGGAAGACAAGGAGCATCGTTAGTATTTTGCTTTTGTTGATGGCGAATGTGTTGTCGGCATTGGTTGTCTGTGGGCAGGCCCCGGTCCGGATGACAACGGTCAAGGGGATTGTTGTGGACTCGTTGACGCGAGAGCCGTTGCCATTTTCACTGGTATTGTTGAAAGGGTCGGAAATGGGGACGCAGGCAGATGCGGACGGCCGTTT
>USOC01000210.1 GCA_900556245.1 uncultured Prevotellaceae bacterium | reverse complement strand
CACTGCTTGTATTGGATCTGCATGTTATAACTTAACTGGTTTATACTTAAATGATGTTATCAAAAATGGTATCCAAGGTCCTTTAGGAGCTGTAGGTGCAACAATTCCAGGTGTTATGATTATCTATTTAGTAATCATGTTATTCTGGTTAGTAGGTATCCATGGTAACAACATGTTATCTGCAGTAAAAGAAGCATTATTTACACCATTAGCACTTGAAAACGTTGAAAAATTCATCGGAAACAGTGTCGGATCTCTTAAAGAGCCGAATTTAGCCGTTATATTCGTCGGAATATTCCTCGGATTGGCCCTTGGCTCCATTCCAATCTATCTGCCATCGACAAACATTCCGGTGACGCTTGGACTTGCCGGAGGCCCGATTGTAGCCGGTCTGCTGATGGGACGCTACGGGCCTCGCTTCCACCTCGTCACCTACACCACCCGCAGTGCCAACTTAATGCTCCGTGGTATCGGATTGTCGATGTACCTGGCCTGCCTTGGACTCGATGCCGGAGAACGATTTTTCGACACAATCGTCGGACCCCAAGGCCTGGCCTGGATTTCCATAGGATTTGCACTGACATTCATCCCCGTTTTGCTTATGGGCATCATAGCTATGCGTTGGTTCAAATTCAAATTCAGTGAAACGTGTGGAATTCTCTGCGGAAGCATGGCAAACCCGATGGCACTCGACTATGTCAACGACTCCCTCAAAAGCGACGCGCCTGCAATCAGCTATGCCACTGTATATCCTTTGGGAATGTTCATCCGCGTCATCATTGCCCATCTGCTCATCCTCCTTTTCTACTGACAAATCCTCAGAATCCTTCTCTGAATTTTCCGAATTTTGAAAAGTTAAGAACCTGTTTGTGACTGATTAATTCAACGAATTCACTAACTTTGCATTTTGGAACAATCAACACCGATTAAATGAATTTTATCGACATCATCATCCTGATTCTGGCAACTCTTGGGGCAATCAGAGGATATATGTGTGGTATGATGGCCGGGTTAGGCGGGATTGCAGGCATTCTTTTCGGCATCGTTGCCTGCCACCTGTTTGGGGAAGAGGCATATTCCCTATTGGCCAATCACTTCGACGTAGCCTCGATGCCCGGAGCCCCCTACTCCGGTCACATTTTGGCATACATTCTCTTATTCATCCCGATTTATGCCATCAGCGCAATCATCGGACACTTGATGAAAAGCATTCTTTCGGCTGTAAAATTGGGTGGAATAGACAAACTCGGAGGTGGCATTCTCGGATGCCTGAAATACTCCTTAGGCATGAGCATCGTGCTCAACATCGTCTATCTCCTTGCCCCATCAAGCGACGTTTTCCGGCAATCCACTCTCGCCGACGGCGCTGTCTTTAAGTTCATTATGGACTTGGCTCCCTATCTTTGGGGACTCGACATCCTCCCCGACTTATCTTGACAGAACAAAAACAACCGAAAAAACGTTATCGTATAATTGATTTTTACGTAAAATGAGCGACATTATAAATAAAAAGCAAGAAATGCAATCGGACGACGAACTCTTGAAGGACGTCACCGGAAGCGAATATAAATACGGATTCGTCACGGAAATCGACACCGATGTCATCCCGGTCGGACTGAACGAAGAAGTGGTACGACACATTTCGAAAGTCAAAAACGAACCCGACTGGCTGCTTGAATTCAGACTCAAAGCATTCCGCCACTGGCAGGGAATGGAAATGAAAGAGTGGGCACACCTCGATATCCCGGAAATCGACTATCAGGCAATCAGCTACTACGCTGCGCCGAAAACGAAGGAAGGTCCTAAATCCCTCGATGAAGTCGACCCGGAACTCAGAAAGACGTTCGACAAACTCGGCATCTCCCTTGAAGAGCAAATGCGGCTGTCGGGTATCGCAGTAGATGCCGTAATGGACAGCGTGTCGGTAGCGACAACCTACCGAAACCGGCTGGCTGAGCTCGGCGTGATTTTCTGCTCGATTTCAGAGGCTGTAAAAGACTATCCTGATTTGGTAAAAAAATATCTCGGTTCTGTTGTCAGCTATCGCGACAACTTCTTTGCCGCGCTCAACTCGGCAGTATTCTCAGACGGCTCGTTTGTATACATTCCGAAAGGAGTACGGTGCCCAATGGAACTGTCCACCTATTTCCGGATCAACGCTGCAGGTACCGGACAGTTCGAACGCACGCTCATCGTGGCCGACGATGATGCCTACGTTTCCTATCTGGAAGGCTGCACAGCTCCGATGCGCGACGAGAACCAGCTCCATGCCGCCATCGTCGAAATCGTTGTGGAAGACCGCGCTGAAGTGAAATACTCTACGGTCCAAAACTGGTATCCGGGAGACAAAGACGGAAAAGGCGGCATCTACAACTTTGTGACCAAGCGCGGTCTTTGCAGAGGAGATTTCTCAAAACTCTCTTGGACACAAGTCGAAACCGGATCCGCAATCACCTGGAAATATCCGAGCTGCGTACTGAAAGGCAGCAATTCTGTCGGCGAATTCTATTCGGTGGCCGTGACCAACAACCATCAGCAAGCCGATACAGGAACGAAAATGATACACATCGGGAAAAACTCCCGAAGCACAATCGTTTCCAAAGGCATTTCTGCCGGATTCAGCCAAAACAGCTACCGCGGACTGGTGAAAATTGCAAAAAATGCTTCCGGTTGCAGAAACCACACCCAGTGCGACAGTCTATTGCTTTCCGACACCTGCGGAGCCCACACCTTCCCATACATTGATGTTCAGAACGACTCTTCGATAATCGAACACGAAGCCACAACCTCGAAAATCAACGAAGACCAACTCTTTTACTGCAACCAACGTGGAATTTCGACAGAAGACGCTGTCGGACTGATTGTCAACGGATATGCGAAAGAAATAATGAACAAACTGCCGATGGAATTTGCTGTCGAAGCTCAGAAACTGCTGCAAATCACTCTCGAAAATTCTGTCGGATAATACAAACGATAAAAAAACATGACATTATGCTCGATATAAAAAACTTACACGCCGAAATCGGTGGCAAGGAAATCTTAAAAGGCATCAACCTGACTGTTCGTCCGGGCGAAGTCCACGCAATTATGGGCCCGAATGGCTCCGGTAAAAGCACTCTCTCTGCTGTATTGACTGGAAATCCGGCCTATCGCGTCACAGAAGGAGAAGTATCTTTCTATGGCAAGAACCTGCTGGAACTCCCAGCTGAAGACCGATCCCACGAAGGACTGTTTCTCAGCTTCCAATACCCGGTGGAGATTCCGGGAGTATCAATGGTCAACTTCATGCGCGCCGCTCTTAACGCCAAGCGCAAATACTTCAATCAAGAGCCC
>USOC01000209.1 GCA_900556245.1 uncultured Prevotellaceae bacterium | reverse complement strand
ATATTTCCGATAGACATCAGCCAACCGGGAATGGACAGCGTAGCCTGCCTCTGCCAGACCATCGGCTATATCGACCACATAACGTTTGTTGACATTCGACGAGCCGGTTCCTCCGGCTATCGACTGATAAGCCGTCGCGCCAAACAACGCCACCTTCGAACCGACAGCCAGCGGCAACGCCATTCCTTCGTTTTTCAACAGCACCATGCCCTCGGTCGCAATGCGTCGCGATTCCTCCGCATGACGAGACAAATCGGGCGTTGCCGGATGCCACCCTTGCGCCGTTAGCGACTTGGCGACGAGCCGAAGCACGTCGGCCACACAAAGGTCGAGAGTCTGGCGGCTAACCTTTCCGGTTTCAACGGCCGCTACAATTTCCCTTACAATCTCTTCCTCGCCGGGCATCATCAGCGCACAGCGTGCATTAAGCAGGCCATCAGTCGGACGGCGCACTGTCCAGTCTGTCAAGACCAAGCCCTCATAGCCCCACTCTTCCCGCAGCAAATCCACCATCAGCTCACGATTTGTCTGCGTAAATTCCCCGGCAATCTTATTATACGAACCCATTACCGTCCACGGTTTTGCCTCCTTCACGCAAATCTCAAATCCTTTCAGATAGATTTCGCGCAAGGCCCGACGCGTCATCCGGGCGTCGTTGTATTTTTTTCCGGTTTGCTGATTGTTGGCCACAAAATGCTTCAAACTCGTCCCGACACCTTTCTGCTGGATTCCCCGAATCATTGCAGACGCCATTTTTCCGGTCAGCAGCGGATCTTCCGAGTAGTATTCGAAATTTCGTCCACACAAAGGGTTTCGCATAATGTTGATTCCGGGAGTCAACACAATGTCCACTCCATAGCAACGAGCCTCATCGCCCATCAGACTTCCCTGGATGGCAGCATCTTCAACATTCCACGTTGCCGCCAACGCTGTCGTTGAAGGGAAACAGGTGCAAAAAGAAGTGGCATCCCCCGATTCAACGGACGCTTCATCATTTTTCATCACCGGAATACCGGACTCGTCATAGACAATGTCATCCTCATCGGAGGCCACCGGATTGATTCTCACTCCGACAGGTCCATCCGCCAGATTGACAGAAGGAATACCAAGCTCTTCTATCGGGAAAGTCCATCCGGCAGCACCCGCAACCCGATGACTCAAGCCCGCGTCTGAGCCCGCACAACCAACAAGCAGACGGGCTTTTTGATCCAATGTCAAAGTCTGGAGCAACGACTTTATATTTTTATCTGAAACAATTCCACCAGCCTGCATTCCGACAGCCAGCAAGCCCAAACAAACTGCAATCACCCTATTCTTCATATTCTCGTATTTTCCGCTTATTTCACAATCAGTTTTTCTACATGCGAACCTTTGTCACTGAAAATTCTGACCAGGTAGATGCCATTGCAACAGCCTCCGGTCGACATGACCACACATCGGTCGTCTGCGGAAGCAACCTCCGCCACTGTTCTCCCTGACATATCGACAATTTCAGCCCGGATGAGTCCTTCAGCCCTTACGAGGATTTCCGCGCCCTGTTTCACAGGATTCGGCGACAGACATAAGCCATCAGTCTCCGTCAAACTGCCGACCGACCCGCTTCCTGACACCGTCACGGCAATCGAAGCTTTCAGCCCCTGCCATTCCGCCTCAAGCCGATAGCAACCGGGCTTTGTCGAGCTAAAGCTGCTCCCATCCGCCGTCACAAGCCTGACTCCTGCCAAGTTTGTGTCAACCAATACGCCATAGCGATTATATCCATAAAACTTAGGTCGATAGACCTCTCCCGGCTGCAACACTTTCGCATGGTCAACGAAACGAACCGTAGCAACTGAACGGTCTTCCGGGGCATTGGTTGAAAGATACAGTCCGTCTGTCACTTTCCGCTCTGATCCGTCAGATGGGACATTGATAACGCCAAAAGGTTTTACATACAATTCCGACGAACCTCCGCCGTCAAAATTCATAGCATCGCTACACCCCGCACATTTCATCATTCCGGCGAGAACTTTCGAAATAGGTCCTGCAGAAATCGAAGAACGACCGTCGGCGACAAGCATCACCAATTTCTTCCGGTCCTTATCGTAACCGACAGCCGTACGGGGTTGCGGTGTAGTCAGATGGTCAAGCGCATTTTGCGTCTCGAGCACCTTCCCATCGGCAAGAATCAGCGGACACCCGCCAAGCGCCTGAGTAACCTGACCGCCGGTAATGCCACCAAAACGAATGGCAGTTCGCATTTTCACGACATCTCCTTTCTTCATCTTGGCAAGAAATGTCGCGGCCGTCCCATTTCCTGAAAGCACATAGCTTCCTGACGTAATCTTCGCTCCTCCTGCCGTAGAAACGGAAGAGACTGTCATCTGCACCGTTTTGCCGGGCTGCAGTGGAGCGGAAATATCCGAAGGATGCACAACCACCTCAGTTGTTCCGGCCACAGTTCCGGTCGTCGTTCCTTTTCGGGACGTGTATATGGCCAACTGACCATTGGCCAAAGAGCGGTTGACATTTCCACAATTCATACTTTCTCCCGACATCAAAGACACATTGACTGCAATCTCCCCACTGCCCATCATCGGCAATTTGTTGGCATTCATACCAAACAGACTCCAGCCACCGCTTTGTGCACTGCAATAGATTTCACCATCCACCACCGTAATTCCGCATGGGGTACGGCCGGAAAAGAAATCGGCATTGACTCCGGCAAAATAATCCCGCCCTCCCACACTGTGGGAAGCGACCGTTTCCGACACAGTCGCAAGTCCGTCAAGCCGGTCACCATGCTTGATGGCACGCACATCGACATATTCATCCGACAAGTCCGTCGTCGTATAAAATATCCTGAATTTCACCGGACCCTCCAATTTCAGTGAAGTGCGAGTCGTTCCTGGCCCCGCATAAGCGTGATAGAGCGTGTCAACTCGATAGTCCTTACCATTGAGCACCCACGTTGTCGACGCCGTACCAGACAAAATACCGGCACAGACTGCCAACGGCATTATCAATTTTCTCTTCATTTTTCAGACCTTACACAAGAAGACGCCGTGTCCTAAGTGGCATCGGCGTCTTCTTTTCCTGCTATAAAAAACTTACTTTACTAAAACCTTCGATACATTTCCGTCTACTCTGACAAGATAAACGCCTGCCGCACATTCAATTTCTGCCAATCCGGCACATCAAAAAACACATAAAACGCTGCTCAGAAAAGCAAAAGCACGCCAAGCCAATAAAGATCCCCCCTGACCCAAAAAAGGATCTTTCCAACTACGGCAACACACACACTAACCGCAAGCCGCACATCTAGCCATCTCCCGCTAAGAAAGAAACCTATCCC
>USOC01000208.1 GCA_900556245.1 uncultured Prevotellaceae bacterium | reverse complement strand
TCCTTCTTCACCTTTTCTGCATAATAATAGTAGTCCCAAGCGGCGATTTTGAAGCCTCCGCCATGGTTGTCGACATAGCGTTGCATGTCCGCAATCTCTTCGTGCGCTTTCGCTACAGCCGGTTTCCACACCTTCATCAGCAATTCTTCGGCGGCATCGACGGTCTTCGCCATCACGGCATCAAGCTGATAGTCGGCAAACGACTTGAACCCGAACAATTCGGCTTTCTGCTTGCGCAGTTTCAGAATCTGGCCAATCGGGGCTTTGGTGTCGTTCTCATCTCCGAGGTTGGCAAGGTTGATATAAGCCTTGTACATTTCCTCTCGCAAAGCACGGTTGTCGGCATAAGTAAGGAACGGCAAGCGGCTTGGAGCTTGAAGCGTAAACACCCATTTGCCCTTCAGCCCTTTGGCCTCCGCTTCTTCTGCGGCAACGGCAATGCTCGACTCCGGAAGACCGGCAAGGTCTTCTTTCTTTTCCACAACAAGCTGCCATTTGCCGGTAGCGTTGACTATGTTGTTGCCAAACTTCAGGTTGAGCGTCGACAGCTGCTCGTTGATAGCCTTCAGCTGTTCTTTCTTTTCGGGAGAAAGCAGTGCGCCGCGGCGAACGAAATCCTTATAGTATTTTTCGAGCAGGCGTTCCTGTGCCTTCGTCAGGTTGAACTTGGCGCGGTTGTCATAAACGCTCTTGATACGCGCGAAGAGCTTTTCGTTCATCATCATCTCGTCGCTGTGCTTCGACAGCAGCGGGAAGATTTTCTCGCTCAGCTTCTGCATTTCCGGGGTCGACATAGATTCGGTCAGACCGGAGAACACATAGTTCGTACGTTCAAGCAATTCTCCTGAATTGTCAAGGGCCACGATTGTATTTTCAAACGTAGGCTCCTCGGAGCTGCTGCAAATTTTCTCAATCTCTGCCGTGTGCTGGCGCATCCCTTCGTCAAAAGCCATCTCGTAGTTGGCGAGCGTGATCTGTTCGAACGGAGGAATGCCGAACGGCGTGTCAAATTCCGCCATCAGCGGATTGCTTTCCTTCATCTTACACTGGGTGAATAGCATCAGTGCCATAAGGCACATTGTGGTGAATAATGTTCTTTTTCTCATAGTTATTAATGGTTTTGGGATTAATGTTTATCATACTCAAAATCGGCAATCAGCGGATAGTGGTCAGACGCTCTGCTGCTGCCGCGATGCGCCGAGACAACGCTCCATCGGTCTGTCGCATAAAAGATATGGTCAATACGAAAATAGAATCTGTCCTTATTGTAAGTGTGGGTTGCGCCGGTCGCACCATCGCTGTAGGCGTCATTGAAGTCGCCGCGAACTGTGCGATAAGCATACGAGCCGGGGGTGTCGTTGAAGTCGCCGCAGACAAAGAAGTCGGCCTCCGGATTAGTCTTCCGCAGACTGT
The DNA here is from genome assembly GCA_900556245.1 of uncultured Prevotellaceae bacterium. GTDB lineage: Bacteria > Bacteroidota > Bacteroidia > Bacteroidales > Muribaculaceae > Limisoma. Next base: position 1,949 of record USOC01000208.1, on the reverse strand, counting down.
CCACAACTTCTCGCACGCGCTCTGCCTGACCGGCCCGGCGCACAAATGCCGCCCGAAGCTTTGTCATTAGCCGAGATCGAACGCCTTCCAAAGAACGGTCACGCGTATCCACCGATGTAAGCCTGCGATAAAGAAGTTTGTCGGAATGCGTCAGTCCGATGGACTCCAGATGCATGTTGACGATGTAGGCTGTCCTGTCTTGCAACCGGGTGCGGTAGACCGCCAGAAAGAAATACGGTCCAGACTTTTCTTCCACGACAACCTCAGCCGGCAACTTCGAGAAATAGCCGATGCCTTCTCCCCCGTCTGCGACATAACGGTAAGGATAAGTGCCCGTGAGTCGCGACCAGGTGCTGTCACCGAGATTCCCGGCCATCGATTTTTCGTCCTCTGTCTCTTGTATGCAGACAAAGTCGGGATCGGCATTCAGTATTTCGTCAAGAGTCGACACTTCTCCTTCCTCGCCGACGGCCATACCATAGGTGTTATAAGTCATCAGTCGGAAATCGCCCCGCTCCGGACCGCCGGGATTCAACGGACAGAACGCCCACAGCCTCGGCAGCGACAGCAAAAGCGCTACGGCAGTGACAAGCAGATTCCGGCGATGCCAAAAAGCCCAAATCGGAACAAACATCAGCAGAAGAAGCAGCATGGGCGCATACGCCAGCCCCATAAGCGACAAATGGCCGGCATACACCGGATGGACATAGCCGCAATAAGCTGCAAGCAGATAGGCCATAGCCACTGCCACGTTCGCCCAAAGCAGGATGCTGCCCGCCATGCGTTTCCAAAGTGCCTCTTGCTTTTTCATCGTTTGATTTTTCCGCTTAAGTCTGTCAGTTCCCGACGCTCTTTGGCTGTCAGTGAGTTAAATCCCGACACGCGAATCTTGTCAAGCAGCGTGTCAAGACGCTGTTCGGTATCGGCGGATGTGGCGACCGGCTCTGAATGAAGCCGTGGCAGCACGACGGCTTTCCGTCGGCGACCGAACAGCCCGTATCTGGCTGTCAGCGCAACGCCAAGTCCTGCGCAGATGCCTCCCAAGTGGGCGGCATGACCGAGCAGTGCATCCTCTCTGGTCATCAGCAGGGAGAAAGCGACACACGCAACTGCCAGCCACTTGATTTTCACCATTCCGAACAGGAACAGATTGATGCGATAGTCCGGTTTGCGGACAACGGCGGCTGTGGCTATCGCAAGGACCGAAGCAGATGCGCCTACAAGAAAGCGACCGCCGAAAAACAGGCCGCCGACCAGATAAAACATTGCGCCTGCCAGGCCTCCGGCAAGATAAGTCCGGCGGAACGCACGTTCACTGTAGAAATCCAGAAAGATGATGCCGAAGCAATAGAGCCACAACATATTCGACAGAATATGCAGCAGGTCGTAATGGGTAAACATATAAGTTAACACCGTCCATGGTTTCATCAGCAACCCGGCTGCCGACGAAGGCAGCATCAGTTGGGGCAGCAAGTCTGCATCCCCTCCAAACAGCCGTGACGACAATGCGACGAGGTGCACCGCCAAAAAGACGGCGGCATTGAGCAAAATCATCCGCAGAAGCACGGACTTGCCCAAATCCGCCACCTAATTTTCCTTGTTTTTTCCACAATAAGATTATCAGCAGGCCGAACAGCAGACCGCCCAAATGCGCAAAATGCGCAACGCCACCCATCGTGCCGCTCACTCCGAACACCAGTTCAAGCGCTCCGTAGCCGATGACCATCCATTTGGCCTTAATCGGCACGGGGATGAAAAACAAATAAAGCGGCGCGTTTGGAAAGAGCATGCCGAAAGCCAAAAGAATGCCAAACACCGCCCCCGAAGCGCCGACCGCCACAAACATGTTCAAATATTCTGGCACCGTCGCAATCATCCCGTTGGGAACAGACACGAAAGGTGCCCTCGAAGCAAGACCGTCCCGCAAGTCACACCACATGGCGGCTACC
>USOC01000207.1 GCA_900556245.1 uncultured Prevotellaceae bacterium | reverse complement strand
AAAACCGCGAAAAAGTGTCGAAGCCGGTGAATGTGGTCGTGGCGGATGAGCTTTCGGGTGAAACCTATGAGTGTAGCCAAACATCGACAGAGGTGGTTGACGGATCGCCTTTAACGGAGGGATATGCCGTTTCGTTTGAAACAGTCAATGGAAATGATGTTCGGATTGTTGCGCAATGTTTTGACCAGAAAGAAGGACTTGTTGGCATTTTGTTTGACAGAACACAGGGATTCAGGGAATACCAAATGAACAGTGAATCGAACAATATTTTTTCTTATACGCTTAAAAGTCTTGCGTTGGGCACGAAGATTCGATTTGCCATCAAGTTCGCTTTCGCCGGAGGGCTTTCAATTACTAAGGATTTTGAATATGAGGTAGGAGCGCCATGTAAGAGCTCTGTTGTGGAAAATATTTTGGGAGAAGGTGACGTTACGGTTTATCCCAATCCGGTAGCAGAGACATTACATCTTGCATTGCCATCGACAAGCAATCGTGTCTATGTCTGGAGCGGTGACGGACGTCTGATGTTCGATGCTTTCCTGCCGGCCGACGCGGCTGTCGATGTCGAAGGTTGGGCAAACGGCATTTATTTCCTGCGCGTGGAGAGCGAAGCCGGAATTTATGTCGGTAAAGTCGTAAAACGTTGATTTTATTTCAAATATGGAGTAAGTGGGATTTTTCTAACGAAGAATCCCACTTTTTTATTTCTTAATGCGCCTGGGCGTGATATGTGCACATTCGCATGTTTATTTTGTGATGTAAATCAAAAGTAATCGTCATGATAGAGTTAAACTACAATCAAGGAATGGCGTGTGCCGATTGTCCGCAACTTCGAGTTCGCGGGAAGGTGCCGGGCGGAAAACGTATGGTAAGAGCCGTGTGGCGCACGATTTCAGATTATTTCAGTTGCTTCGTCGGGGAGTTTGCCGCTGAGTTGTTTCGTCTGTTAGTTTCATCAGGACAGCGATTCGCTACGAAAGCGCAAAGTTCAAAACTAAGCCGCGGACTGGATTATGCGATGTGGACGATTTGCGGATTTCTGGCGCTTGGATTGGTAATTGAGTTTTATTTGCTGTTATTATACTAATATCAGGGAACAGGCTAATCCATGAAAACACCGAAAGGTCCTGCCTATGACGGCTGTGGCGAAAAAAAGGGGCGTCGTTTCGTAGAACGATAGCCCATTGTTGTAATCTCCGCAAATTATGTCAGACGGTTCAGTTGGAATGGTACGTGTCTTGGTAAGGGACTATGCTGTCTGTCAAACCGTTGATGTAGTCGATAAATTTTTCGCCGGAGGTTACATAGTCCGGCACAGTGAGCCCTAATTTCTGAATTTTCGGGAGTCTGGTTTCGATTTCTTTATTCATCGCTTCCGCTTTCGAGAAATTGTAGGGGTCGGAATAGATGGGATAAAGTGCGTCGACCAGCATAGTAAGGGCGGCTTTCTGAGCCTGCTCCTTTTCGCCGATGGCAACCAGATATGTCAGTTTGGGGTTGGCGTGCGTGATGTGCTGACGAATCCGCTCGACATTGGAGGTCATTTTCCACCAGCGGATAAGGATGATTATAGAAAGGATGATGTAGGCAATCATTACGATTAGCGTAAAGATTGCGAAGCCTGTCATCTCATCGTCATGCCTTGAGTAATCGTAATCGCCGTAATATGCAAGAGCGCTTTTTGCAGAGAGCAAGGTGCAGCCTAGGATTATAATTTTTTTCATATCGCTAATGTTTTAGATTAATTCAATGGGATTTTGTCTGGCGGATGGAGCTGTGTCTGGCTTGTTGAGCCAAATTATGACAAGAATCAAGGCCGCGATGCTGCAGGCCGCGGCGAGACAATTGCAAATTTGAAAGGAGATCGAAAGCTGTTCGAAGGCAGAATAATCCAATTCGCCATAATCTTTTCCGATTGTACTCTTCCAGGCTTCATTCATAAGGGCGATGACAAAGCTGGCGATGATTTTAAGGGCAAAGGTTATGGAGCCGAGAATCTTTATCGGCAGCGATGATTTTGTGGAAAACAGATATGTGATTACGATTGCGGCGGTAATCAGTGTCAAGACGAGAGACGCATAGCTCCCCAAGAATGAGAATATATAGAAATCTGTAAGTGCGCCGATTATCAGGCTCGTTGCGGATATCGCATAAATGGCGATTGCGGAATAGGCTGCGATTTGTCCGAAACTGTTGTTGAATAAAGACTTGTCTTTTGCGGCGAAGAATGTGGAAACGCAAACCGTCATATCCAAAAGAAACCACACAACACCTGATAGTATGGGATTGAAAAAACCGATCCACATGTAGCTTAAATCAAATAGTGTTCCTGCCGGATAAATTGTGAACAGACCTATAAAGGCGATTCCAAGTGCTTTTTTAGAAATTTCCATAAAGAAAGAAGTCGGTTCCGCTAAATCATGTGTGGCATTTGCAGGCAGGAAGAACCGCATGAAAGCCGTCTGCAAAGCCTGTGTGTCAGTACAAAGGTAAACTATTTTAGAGATACTTTCAAATAATTAAGCGTTGTTTCAATGTGGGAGAAAGTAAATTCAGCGGAAATTGGTATCTTTGAGAAAACGATAAAGCTGTTGGTATTATGATCTGTGAATCGTGGTGTTATACGAACGAAGAATTGGATGCGTTTGAGAATAAGTGCTTGGATGTATTTAGAGGTATTGGGGGAAATATGCCGTTTCCTGAGTTTGTGTCAAAGTTTGGGAAACGTTATGTTGGCGAGCGGGAAATTCCCGTGGCGGAGCGGTTGTATCTGGCATCGAATCCATTTGCCGTTTCCGGCTTGCCAAAGGCAGGTTTGCATTATGATTGGCGCATCTTAAAGCTTGATGAGGTGCGGCCCGTTTCCGGATTTCGGTTTGTCAGTTTGTCAACAAGAAAGACAGTGGTGGTTGACATTCGTGATTTGATGCAGTCCGGCATTAATTCGGAGGGAAAAATCTATTGGTCGAACGGCTTGGTCAACCGTCATATAGCGGAATGCCTGAAAAATGCAGTTCCTTATCTGACATTGAGGGAGGTGATGGAAGAAACCGTAAGGTTTATCGGTCGGGAGCATGTCTTTTTTACGATTGAGAAAGTGAAAGTGCGCCCAATATGGTGGAGGGGGCAGGAGTATGATGATTTGGTCGAGAGAGACTTTTACCATTGCCATTTTGCACAAGGCGTAAATCCTCTGTCCAAGTAATTGGATCAACAGCTGTCCTTTCTGATTATCGGGTGGAAAGGGAGTCTTGCGGGGTGAGGTCGCGGCGTGGTGTTGTGACGCGGTCGTGACGTTCCGGGACAGTGACCGTATCGACCGGCTGAATCATGTCTTCCGGCGTGATGACCGGAGTCTCTGCCTTTTC
>USOC01000206.1 GCA_900556245.1 uncultured Prevotellaceae bacterium | reverse complement strand
GTCTGCGCACACTTAGTCCCAAAAGCTATGGATATAATCCATTCTTTGTCGGCAACCATGAGCAACGACAGAACGCATATTTCAATGGGCCTACACGTCCATGGCTCACAGGATTCTACACCGATGCCTACCTGAAGGTTTTCGGGCATAGTGGTGTAGCCTTCCTGCGACGCATGCTTATTGGATATGAAGACGATATGACAAGAGAATGCATCGGCTCCATTTCAGAGCTATACGACGGAAACCCTCCCTACAACGGACACGGGGCCATCAGTTTTGCGCCAAGCATTGGAGAAATACTCCGCGCTCTTTCTGTGTTAAATAGTTTTGATGTTTAATATTTGAAATAAACCTTTCTAATATGAAAGCCCTTATGTTTGGGTGGGAATTCCCGCCTCACATTTTAGGAGGTCTCGGTACCGCCAGTTTCGGTCTGACCAAAGGCATGGCCGAAAATGGCGACATGGACATCTCCTTTGTTATCCCGAAGCCTCATGGCGATGAAGATAAAAGTTTTGCCCGGATAATTGGTGCGGGAAATACGCCAATAGCATGGAGAGACACAGATTGGGACTACGTTCAATCACGCATCGGTAATGTGATGGACCCGCAACTCTACTTCGACTTGCGCTCACACATTTATGCCGACTTCAATTACATGAACGTAAATGATTTGGGATGCAAAGAATTCTCCGGACGATATCCCGACAACCTTTTGGAGGAAATCAACAACTACTCAATCGTAGCCGGGGTAATCGCCAGAACGCTTGACTTCGACATCATACACTCGCACGATTGGCTGACCTACCCAGCCGGCATCCATGCAAAACAAGTTTCCGGCAAACCGCTCGTCATCCACGTTCACGCTACGGACTTCGACCGTTCAAGAGGGAACGTGAATCCTACAGTTTTCGGCATCGAAAAAGACGGTATGACAAATGCCGACCACATCATTACTGTCAGCAACCTGACGCGACGCACAGTAATCGAAAAATACGGAATCGACCCCGCTAAAGTCACAACAGTCCACAACGCCGTCGAACCTCTTAGCGAAGAAATGAAAGAAAAAGTGGTGACTTTCCTCGGCCGCATCACAATGCAGAAAGGTCCGGAATATTTCGTCGAAGCTGCGGCTAAAGTCTTGCAGAAAGTACATAACGTACGATTTGTCATGGCCGGAAGCGGAGATATGATGGAAAAAATGATCGACCTTGCAGCACAAAAGGATATTTCTGACCGATTCCATTTCCCTGGATTCCAAAAAGGAAAACAAGTCTACGAAATGCTGAAAGCATCCGATGTCTATATCATGCCATCTGTTTCTGAACCTTTTGGCATTTCGCCGTTGGAAGCCATGCAAATGGGAGTGCCTTCCATCATCTCCAAGCAGTCCGGTTGCGCCGAGATTCTGAACAATGTGATTAAAACCGACTTCTGGGACATCGACGCAATGGCAGATGCTATCTATTCAATAATCAGCTATCCGGCTATGTACAATCAGCTGCACGACGAAGGACTCCGAGAAGTCAACGAAATCCAGTGGAAAAAAGCCGGCAAAAAAGTAATCGATATCTATCACCAACTATTAAACAACCATTAAAAATTACATACTATGAGTGCTGTTTGTTTATACTTCCAGATACACCAACCATTCAGATTGAAACGCTATCGCTTCTTTGACATCGGTAACGACCACTACTATTATGATGATTTCGCCAACGACGAAATCATTACAAGAATAGCCCAACGCTCCTATCTTCCAGCCAACGAACTGTTGCTGCAAATGATTAACGAATCCGGGAAAAAATTTAAATGCGCTTTTTCCATTACAGGAACAGCCATAGAACAATTCCAACAATATGTCCCTGAATTTATCGATTCGCTGAAAAAACTTGTCGAGACAGGTTGCGTCGAATTTGTCTCCGAAACATACGACCATTCTCTTGCGTCGCTCATTAACGTGGACGAATTTCGTCGCCAAGTGAAACACCACGACGATCTGATTTACAACCTCTTTGGACAAAAACCAAAAGTTTTCTGCAACACTGAATTTATCTACAACGACGAAATAGCAGCTCAAGTGGCAGATATGGGCTTCAAAGCTGTCCTGACTGAAGGTGCAAAGCACATTCTGGGATGGAAGTCACCCAACTACATCTACTCCTCAGCCGGCGCTCCCAAAATGAAGTTGCTGTTCAGAAACTCAAAAATGTCCGACGACATCACCAAGCGTTTTTCCGACACGGCTTGGCACGAGTATCCATTGACTGCCGACAAATACATGTCGTGGATAGCCCAAAGCCCGAAAGAAGAACAATTGGTGAACATTGCTGTCAACTACGAGACTATCGGCGACAATCATCCGCGCGAAACCGGTATTTTTGATTTCTTCAAAGCCCTGCCACGCTTTGCAGGAGAAAAAGGAATCGAATTTTGGACACCTTCAGAAGCTGTTTCAAAACTGAAAGCCGTTGATACAATATCCGTCACTCACCCAATTTCCGGTGCTGACGAAGCAAGGGATACCAGCGCTTGGCTTGGTAACCAGTTGCAAAACGAAGCGTTCAACAAGTTATACTCTGTTGCCGAACGCATACATCTTTGCTCCGACAGTCGGCTTAATCAAGATTGGAACTATCTGCAATCCTCCGACCACTTCTTCTACATGAGTACCAAGCACTTTGGAGACGGAGCGACACACGCATTATTCAGCCCGTATGAAACGCCGTATATGGCTTTCACCAACTATATGAACGTACTTTCTGATTTCATTGTCCGCGTTGAAGAGCAATTCCCTCTTTCAATCGAAAATGAAGAGTTGAATGCTTTGCTGACTACAATCAAGAATCAGGAAAGCGAAATCGAACTGCTCAACAAAGAACTGCGTGCACTGAAATCGTCAATTGCCGACCTTTCCGAAACGGAGACAGAACCCGCGAAACCGGCGAAGAAGAAATGTGCAACAAGGAAAGCGACTGCTCCAAAAGCAGCCACCGAAAAGAAATCGACAAAAAACACGACAAAAAAAGAGTCTAAATAAGAATAACGACTCTTCAGAGTGACCAGAAAGCAGGATTCATCAAAAATGTTTCCTGCTTTTCTGTTTTTTTAGGTCTATTTTAACCCAAGCGACATAAATTCTCGGTATATTTGCATCAGGTTACACAAGGCCGAGCATCGGAAAGAGAACTATCCTCATCTCCCATTTCGCTTTGGCCAACAACAGATGATACAATTTCAATCAATCTTCTTATTATGATTAACAAAAGAATTGAAGAAGCGTTAAACGCTCAAATCAACGCGGAATTTTGGTCCGGCTATCTCTATCTGTCTATGTCAGCCTTCTTCGAAGCAGAAGGAAAAAGCGGATTTGCCAACT
>USOC01000205.1 GCA_900556245.1 uncultured Prevotellaceae bacterium | reverse complement strand
CGTGCCGATTTGGTTCCCAACCTCGTCAACACTGTCAAAGGAGCATCGGAGCACGAAAAATCTACGCTCCAAGCCGTCACCGACGCACGTGCGAAAGTCGGCTCGCTCAACATTTCGGCGGAAGACCTGACAGAAGAAAACCTGAAAAAATTTCAGGCAGCCCAAAACGAACTGGCAAACGCAATGAAGTCGCTCATCGCTGTCGGCGAAGCATATCCCAACATAAAGGCTACCGACAACTTCCGCGACCTGCAAGTGCAGCTCGAAGGAACGGAAAACCGAATTGCAACAGCACGCAAGGACTACACAAAAGCCGTGAAGGACTACAACGAAGCAGTTCGCAAGTTCCCTTCAAGCATGTTCGCTTCCATCTTCGGATTCGAAAAGAAACCGCAGTTCCAAGCTGACGAAGCCGCACAATCCGCACCTAAAGTAGAATTTTAGATATATGAGAAAACTTCCTGTCATACTGCTTTTCCTCGCCATGCTATCAGCTTGCAAGCTCGACCCCGTCAAGGATGCATGGGAATACTATGAGGATTGGCGCAACGAAAACAACGCATGGCTCGACCTGCAGCTGGCGAAAACAGACGAACAGGGACGGCCCTACTATGAAAAAGTCGTGCCTGAATACGACCGGAACGCCTGCGTCTACATCCACTATTTCAACGACCGTAGCGCCACTTCCGGAAATCTCTCTCCAATGGCGACATCAACTTGCGACGTGAAATACAAAATGGAGCTCTACAACGGCACAGCTGTCGATTCAACCTTCCTCAGCAAGTCGCCGGCCGACAGCCTGATGCGCGCCGATCTCAGCGGATCGTCGTACATCTCCGGCTTCCGCATTGCCTTGATGGCGATGAGCGTAGGCGACTCATGCGACATCATCATCCCCTACCAGCATGGATAAACTAACGTTGGAATAGGGGCTGTCCTGCCCTATTCCCACCTCCGCTATTTCATGAAATTAGTGGACATTCCGGGATATGAACGCCCCGCCAACTGAGACGCGACATGAAACAGCTGCTTGTCATAGCGACCGCAATTTGTCTGCTCGCCGGATGCAAACCCTCAGAGAGCAACTATCGGAAATCCTACGAAGCGACTGTCGAAAAGCGCAAAGCGGAAAAAGCTGAAAACGACAGCATCGAGGCTACCATCCACAATATGATTATGGAGACGACAAAGCCTCATCCTGTCGCGGTCGGAAACTCGACGATTCTTGCTATGGAGGATAATGTGTGGCAGGCTTTCAACGCTGAGCGGAACAAAATGAAAAAGCATAGCGTTGTGGTTGGGGCGATGCGCCAGCTTTTCAACGCCAAAGCCTTCTGCAAACGTCTGGAAAGCCTTCGTCAGCCAGCCTACATCATCGTCGACCGCCAACGGAACTACTTCGTCGTTGCCGCCGGATTCGACACAATGGAAGAAGCCGCCAGCTATCTCCTTGGCATCGAAAAACGCCTGGGCGTCAAACTGCCCATTGAAGCTCCGTTCGTCTACACGACAACGCGCCTCTGACCACAGACAAACAAGCAAAATATATCTCTGACCAAAAGAAAGGCTGTGCCGCGGCACAGCCTTTCTTTTTTCCGTCTCTGCTAAACCTGTAAAAAATTTTCACTCTCAAAAAAGAAATTAAGAAAATTTTATACACTGATATTGTGAACTTTCAAATTTAATCTCTAATTTTGAGACAATCTTAGGCAGACACTTCAGAGGAACTGATGCCTATAATTAAATCATAAAGGCGTTTACTTGACGCTTATTCGTGGCTCTTAGGAACTTCGCAACTTTCAAAGATATAGTCATGGATAAAGCAACGGTAGACAGTCACGTGGTATATGCAAATAAATTCATATGAGAATATGATTTATTGATATATCAGCGTGGGCTTCTGCGTTGCTCGTCCTACTATATCGGGCAATGCGAAGGCCTCTAAGAGCAGGATGGGCAATAGTACGGATTCCTGCGCTTTTTTTATTGTCTAAATTCTTCTTGGGGAATCGGAGAAAGACTAATTCTATTATTTATGAAAAAACAGATTTTCCTAATGACCGCAATGCTGTTCTCCATTCAGGCACAAGCCATCTATTTCGATGATGATGGGATAGAGCAAGGCTATCGCGGTTTTGCCGACTTCTCTTATTCTTTAGGTGTGGGAGACTTCGCCATCGACAGAGCCGGGATCACGACTTCACACGGCTACCAAATTGCACCGCAATTTTTTGCAGGAGCAGGTGTCGGTGTCAACTATTTCTACGACAGCGATTGGTTCAACGTGCCAATCTTTGCAGAATTCAGGAGTGATATTCTCATCAGCGACATAACACCCTTCGCCGATGAAAGAGTCGGTTATGCGGTTGGAGATGTCAAGGGGTTTTATCTCAACCCCTCAGTCGGTTGCAGATTCTCATTAAGCGACGATATGGGATTCAATGTAAGCATCGGCTATACAATGCAAAAATGCGACATCCTGTGGAACTCATCTTGGAGTTACTTGCAATCTCGTGAAAATATGGGTTGCGTTGATTTCAAGATCGGTATCGATTTCTAACAGACGAATTATGAAAAAAGCATTTTTCATTGCGGCATCAGCATCTCTGCTGGCAGCTTGCACATCACCCACTCAATTGATTTTCAGCTGCGACGACCCTTCCGTAAACATTTATATCGATGAAGAATTTGCAGGAAACTCTCTGGTCAGCTACACCTTTCCCAAAGGAGTCAAATCAGTTGTAGTAAAAGGGAATCTGGATGGCCGGGAAATATACAGCAGAACGTATTACAAAGACGCATGGAGCGGGAGCAACGTTGTTGACATCCCCGTTCTAAAGGATTATGAATATTCTACTAAAAATTACAAATAGAAATTATTACTGATTGCATTGCTTGTCGCCATTTCACCCCAAGCAATTGCGGCAAAAGACAGAGTGATAAAAATCACTTGCGAACCAGCAGAATCTGCGATTTACGTTGACAACGTATTCATTGGAAACGGATATGCCGAATTTACCTGTCCCAAAAAGAAAAACCAGGTTGCCGTAATCAGAATCGAATGTGAAGGTTACCGCACTATCAATTCAAGATTCTATGGAGGCGACAAACGTGAAAGCATATCCTTCAAAATGCTGCCGGACGGCTTTATGAAAGGGTCTGTCGCTTCCGGCACTGTCAACAAATATTTCACCATTGAAATCAGCGAGCAGTATCGCACAAGGAAGGAAGACGGAACATACGACCTGACGGCCGCATGGAAAATGCTGCACCAAATTCTCCTAAACTATTTTGACGAAATTGAGACTACAGATTTCTATGGAGGCTTCGTGCAAACCCCATTCCAATACACAAAATTTTCCATGAGCGACAAGCAAATTCGA
>USOC01000204.1 GCA_900556245.1 uncultured Prevotellaceae bacterium | reverse complement strand
TAAGACGGAAGCGGTATTTACGACAGTTAAGTCCACCGGTAGCTACGGAAAAATGAAGTCGACTTACCGTCTGAACTTCAGCGATTTTGAAAAATCGGGAAGTTATTATATCAAAGCCGGAGACGCTGTTTCACCGGAATTTCCGATTAATGCGACAGTCTATAACGGAACTGCAGATTTTGTGTTGCACTATATGCGTCAGCAGCGTTGTGGCTATAATCCGTTCCTGCGCGACAGTTGTCACCGTTATGACGGTTTCATCGAATACCATCCTACAAAAAGCGGACAGCGTCTGGACGTCAGAGGCGGTTGGCATGACGCCGGAGACTATCTTCAATATACTACGACTTCTGCAAACGCCATGTATCAGATGATGCTTGCCTACGAAGCTAATCCTGAATCGTTTGGTGACTATTATGACGCAATGGGGCTTAAGGGGGCTAATGGTATCCCTGATATTGTCGACGAAATTAAATGGGGTCTGGATTGGCTTGACAAAATGAATCCCGAACCCGGCGAACTCTACAATCAAATAGCGGACGATCGCGACCACGCTTCGTTTCGTCTGCCCACTCTTGACAAGGTAGACTATGGATATGGTCCGGGAACGGGCAGACCTGTCTATTATTGTAGCGGAGAACCACAACAGCGCGGGAAGTTTATGAATGCGACCAAGGGTGTCGCCAGCACGGCGGGCAAGTTTGCTTCCTGTTTTGCCTTAGGCTCAAAAGTGCTGGCAGGTTTCTATCCTGAATTTGCGAAAAAAATCGGCAGTAAGGCAGACGCTGCGTTTGTGGCGGGAGTGAATAAGCCCGGTGTTTGCCAAACTGCGTCGGTGGCATCCAACTATATTTATGAGGAGGTCAATTGGGTTGATGATATGGAGCTTGGAGCCGCAGAATTGTTCCGAATGACAGGCGACAGAAAATATCTGGAAGCGGCCGTTGAATATGGCCGTCAAGAGCCAATCACTCCGTGGATGGGAGCTGACAGCGCGCGCCATTATCAATGGTATCCGTTTATGAACGTCGGACACTACAGGCTCGCCAAGACCGCAGACAAGCGGCTGAGTGGCGAATTTGCGCGTAATATGCGAAGTGGTATTTCCCGTACGTATGAGAAGGCACAAGGCAATCCTTTCCTTTTCGGAATCCCGACAATCTGGTGTTCGAACAATCTTACGACAGCCATGGTTACTCAGTGTATGCTCTATCGCGAGGCAACCGGCGACACTGCCTATGCAGAAATGGAAGCGGCGTTGCGCGACTGGTTGTTTGGTTGCAATCCTTGGGGAACAAGTATGGTGGTGGAGTTACCATATAGCGGAGATTATCCTATTCAGCCACATTCGGCCTATGTGTCGGAAGGAGCTGGAAATGCAACGGGCGGACTGGTTGACGGTCCTGTCTATGCCAACATTTTCAAAAACCTTAGAGGAGTCAATTTGCAAGGACTTCCGTGGCTTGCCGGCGAAACATACGATATTTTCCAACCTGATGACATGGTTTATCATGATGCAATTGGCGACTATTCGACCAACGAACCGACAATGGACGGTACGGCAAGTATGACTTATTTCCTTTCTTCCTTGCAACGGCAGGGTATGGAACAGTCTCGCAAAGGTGCAGACCGTAATGTCTACGATCGTGGGGGTGTCGTGCGCACAAATCCTGATAAGAAAGAGATTGCTCTTGTGTTTACAGCTCATGATAAGGCAGATGGAGCCGATAGGATATTGGAGGTGCTGGAGAAGTATCAGATTCCGGCAAAATTCAACTTAACAGGCAAAAATAAAAAGACCAATGCTGATGAGGTGAAACGGATTCAGGCTACGGGGGCTTATCTTGGAGGACACAGCTACGGACATTTGAATTACGTCGATCCAGCCCGTCAGGATTCAACGTTGGTGACTAAAGAGGAGTTTGTCGCTGATTTGCGCAAGAATTATGAGGTGATGGGGCATTATGGCATTACCCCGGAAACGGCTCCGGTGTTTATGCCTCCCTTTGAGGAATATAATGAATACGTTGCAGCCTGGGCTAAGCAAATGGGACTGCAACTGGTTAACTATACGCCCGGTACAGGCAGCGGAATGGACTACACAACACCCGACTTGTCCTACTATCGGACAAGCAAGGCTATATACGACCGCATTATGAAGGAGGAGAAGGAACATGGGCTTAACGGGCACATACTCTTGCTTCACCTTGGCACAGATGATGCCCGCTCTGACAAGTTCTACAACAATTATCTGGAGAAGTTGTTGAAGCAATTGTTGAAGAAGGGGTATACGTTCCGGCTCATAACGGAGACAATCTGATTCTGAATACCATAAAGAGAAAAGCGGAGTCCGTTGCCGGGCTCCGCTTTTCAAATATATGAAAAATGATTTTTAGAGGCTGTATCCCCATTCTTTAAGGGCTTTGCTCCAGTGTTCTTCCACGATTTTGACAGTGGACTCTTCGTATTTGTATTTGTTTTTCTTGTAGCCTTTCTTTTTGTCAAGGTATTTCTTGATATCGGCTTCTGCTTCATCAAAGCCTTTCAGACCCAACTTGCTGTAGATGTCTTTTGTCATATCGAAGGCATTTTGTTCGAAGTCCTCAAATTTGATTTCTACCAAGTTTCCCTCCGGAATCAGCACTTTGTCGGCTTCGTAACGGTCGTAGAGACGGGAGTAGGTCTCAACGATGTTGCTGACAAGCTGTTCTTGCGGGATTTCTTGCAGTTGCAAAGGCTTGATGGTGTTTGTGAAGAAACTGCGAGTACTTTCAAATACGGTGTACGGATTCCGTTTCAGGTAGATGAACTTCGCATTCGGGAACATTTCCAGCAGGGTGCGCACACGTCCGGTGTGTGGCGGATTTTTTGACAGGTACTGAGTTCCTCCGGTGTTGGCCAGCGACACTTTTACCAAGCGCATGAAAACTTCCTTGAATACTGCTCTTTCCTCTTCAGTGATTTTTTCAAATGTCAGAAACCGGTCGCAATACTCCATCCAGCGTTGAGGGAAAAACCAGAAGTTGTAGTAAGTGTATGGCATCATGTTGGAGAGCGCAAATTCTTCTTCTTGTGGAAGGTCAGGCTTTAGTTCCATGTTGTCGGTCGGGCGTTTGTCGGGCATCAGCATCGCCATGTTCTTTTTGAAGAACGGCTGCCCCCACAGGACAAGATGTGGAAACACGGTCTGATAGGTCGTAGTGTATCCGAAATGCTTGTCGCACGCAAACACATTGTGGACAAAAGTCGTTCCGCTGCGCCAGTGTCCGAGGATGAATAGTGGGTCTTCCTGAAGCGGCTGGCCGGCAATTTTCCGATAGCGGCTGTCTTCGAATGCCTTCAGGGAGCTGAGCAGTCGGCACACTGCTTTTGTCAGCCGGTATTTTCCCTTATATCCTTTTTCAA
>USOC01000203.1 GCA_900556245.1 uncultured Prevotellaceae bacterium | reverse complement strand
GGCCGTTTTAAAATCTCGACAGATGCCAATTTCATATGCGCCAATTTTTCGACAATGGGTTATACACCCAAGAGTGTGTATGTGACAAAAGGCGAGGTCAACAATTTGACTGTAGAGTTGTCGCCGGATGGGGTTGTGCTAAGCGAGTTTGTGGTGAAGCCCGGCAAGGAGCATTATTCGAAAAAGAATCCTGCTGTAGCTTTCATGGAAAAATTGCGGGACAGCAAGGATGCATACGACCCTAAGAATCACGAATATTACAGCTACGACAAATATGAGAAAATGAACTTCGCACTCAATGATTTCTCGGAAAAGAACAAAGAGAAGTGGTTGTTTAAGAAGTTTAAGTTCATTTTTGAATATATGGATACGTCGGAGATTTCTGGAAAGCCGATATTGAATGTGTCGGTCAAGGAAAAATTGTCGACAGAGTATTTTCACCGGAGTCCGCGAACGGAAAAAGAGTATGTGAAAGGTATCAAGCGGGCAGGTTTGGACGAAGTGTTTGATGAAGAGAGCGTGCAGCGATTTTTGGAGGACGTTTTTCGGGAAGTGGATGTTTACGAAAATAATATCGCCATTATGCAAAATCGTTTTGTCAGTCCGTTGTCGCGTATTGGAGCCAATTTCTACAAATACTATTTAACGGATACCATACCCGTGGATGGCGAAGATTGTGTAGAGCTCAGTTTTGTGCCGTTCAACAATCGTTCGTTCGGGTTTTATGGCCGGATTTATGTGCCGGTTAACGACTCAACGATGTTCGTGAAAAAGGTGTCGATGCGTGTGCCGAAAGACATTAATTTGAACTATGTCGACAATATGCTGATAGAACAGACATTTGGCAAGGCTGAAGATGGAAGTCGGTTGAAGTTGAAAGATGATATGCTTGTTGAGTTTTCTATCATTCCGGGAGGGCAGGGTCTGTATGCTCGACGTTGTACACAATATGAAAATCATAGCTTTGCACGTCCGCTCAGTGATCGTATTTTTTCGGAAGAAGGACGGTCAGTAGAGGCGGAAGATGCCCGATTTATGCCTGATGAATATTGGCGCGAGAATCGAATGACTCCTATTAAGGAAAAGGAAAATTCGATTGAAAAACTTCTTGCGCAATTGCGGGAAGTTCCGGTGTTCTACTGGACAGAGAAAGTGATTTCCGTGCTGGTGTCAGGATATTTGCCAACAGGAGAACAAGACAAGAGCAAATTTGACTTCGGACCGATGAATACGACCATCAGTGGCAATACGGTGGAAGGAGCGCGCTTCCGTGTCGGGGGCATGACGACCGCGAATCTGAGCAAGCACTGGTTTTTGAAGGGTTATGTCGGTTATGGAGTCCGGGACAAGGTAGTCAAATATGACGGTGAGGTGGAATATTCTTTTAATGAGAAGAAGTATCACGCCAAGGAGTTCCCTATCCATTCGCTGCGTATTCATCATAAATATGATATCAACCAGCTGGGGCAGCAATATATGTTCACGAATATGGACAATGTATTCTTGTCGTTGAAGCGACAGTCGAACGACAAAATCAACTATTCGCGAATCAGCGAGTTGGAATATAAGCGAGAGTCTGCCAACGGTTTTTCGTTTTCTGTTGGTCTGAAACATCAGGTGCAGGAAGCAACGATGGGAATTCCGTTTATTGACGGTTATGGAAATTGGTATGACCGTTATCAGCAGTCGTCGGTCAATGTCGTGTTGCGGTATGCGCCTGGCGAGAAGTTTTATGACGCCCGTTTTACTCGTATTCCAATCAATTTGGATTCGCCAGTATTCCTTCTTACCCACACGTATAGTCCAAAGGGCTTGCTTGGAAGTCGTCATACTGTAAATAAAACAGAGTTGAGTGTTCAAAAGAGGTTCTGGCTGTCGGCATTCGGATATATAGACATTATCTTGAAAGGGGGGAAGGTGTGGAGCAAAGTGTCGTATCCCGATTTGCTGCTTCCTAATGCCAACCTCTCTTATACGATCCAGCCGGAGTCGTATGCTTTGATGAATGCCATGGAATTTGTCAACGACCAATATCTTTCTTGGGACATTACTTACTGGCTCAATGGGGCATTGCTCAATCGAGTTCCTCTGATAAAGTATTTGAAGCTTCGCGAAGTCGTTTCTTTCAAAGGACTTTATGGTTCGTTGAGCGACCGGAATAATCCGAATCTCGACAATACGTTGTTCCGTTTTCCTGTCAATGCGCTTTGTCGCGAAATGGAGCATACTCCATATATGGAAATGAGTGTGGGCCTTGACAACATATTTACAATATTGCGCGTCGATTACGTTTGGCGACTGACGTATCGCGATACGCCGGGAGTTGACAAAAACGGTGTGCGTATAGCGTTGCATTTCACTTTCTAAGCGGTTTTGCGGATTTTTGCGTAAGCCAAATGTTACGGATTTGTTATATTTTTGTGGCGTAAACGAAATAATTTTGCAGCGATGAAAAAAACAAATCGGGCATATTGCATTTTATTATTTTTCTTGATGTCTGTTCTTTCTTCCGCGGTAGTGTATGGAGGAGATTCGTCTTATTCATGGAAGCCTAATGTGGGTGGCACATTCCGAGGAAAGTTTGAATACCAGACGGATGTGAATAACGGACGCTTTCAAGTGCGTGACGCCCGTGTCAATGTGAAGGGGCGTCCTTTCTCGTTGTTTGAATATAAGCTTGAAGTCAATCTGAGCGACAAGGGGGTAATCCGGGCTCATGATTTGTTTGGCCGTTTTCACTTTTGCGATGCCGCTTCCCTGACAGCCGGTCAGTTTCGCGTGCCCATATCCGTAGATGCAGCAAGGGCTCCACACGTGCGCCTGTTTGCCAACCGTTCTTTTGTCGGGAAGCAAATAGGCAATGTCTATGATGTCGGGGTGAAGGGTACTTATGAATGGGCAAAAATTGGATTGACTGCCGAATTGGGAGTTTATAATGGCAAGGGCTCTGCGCCTTCTGATCGCGAATGGCAGACAGAATTTCTGTATGTAGGTCATTTGAAATACCGAAAGTCAGGCTTGACGGTTAATCTGTCGGGATTGACGATGAAGCCGGACGTTGTTCGGATGAATTTGTATGATGTGTGTATGAGCTATGAATATCAGCGATTTTTCCTTGAAGGAGAATACCTGTTCAAGCATTTTTCAGCCGGAGATATTGAACCAGTGCATTCCTGCAATGTGACAGCGGCCTATTTATTGCCGCTTTCGAGCCGGTATGTCCATCGCCTGCGTTTTTTGGGACGATTCGATATGATGACGGATAATTGTCGTGGAATTGCAGACGAGGATGGTAGGCTTTCAATTGATGATGCAGCACGCAAGCGTGCTACTGTTGGGTTGACGTTTGGCTACGACAAGCAAATTAAAGCAGAGTTAAGACTGAACTTTGAAAAATATTTTTATGCAGAAGGAGTCGAAATCGGAGAATCCGATC
>USOC01000202.1 GCA_900556245.1 uncultured Prevotellaceae bacterium | reverse complement strand
GGTAGTGGGCGTTGCCGAGTATCTGGCGGAAGGCAATGTGGGCGGGATGGAAATGCTGGGCCTTTTCTCCGGTGGATATTGTCTTGTCCGGTTGATGGTTGTAGATGTGCAGCCACATCAGTTTTTCCCAGTTCTTGGGGTCGGAGGGGTCGATGTCGACCGTGTAGGTCAGTTGTTCCGCCGCCGCTTTGTATTTTTGTCGGAACGTCAGGTAGTCACAGAACAGTCCATGCAGCTGTGCTTCGTGGGGGTGCTGCTCGAGGATTGTCTGAAACATTTTTTCGACACGTTGAGTAGTGTCGTTCCGCTGTATGCTGTTGCGGATGTAGTCTCTCAGTATTTCCACTTTTGAATTGACATCCGTGTTTTTGTTGACCAGAACGGAAGATATTTCGCGTTCGTAGCGTAGCGAGTCGCCGAGCTTGTAGTACAGGTTGGCTGTTTGTAGCGAAGCGAAGCCGTAGTCGGGGTCGATTTCCAGCGCGCGGTCGTAGTAGGAGAGGGCACTGTCCGGGCGGTTGACAAGAGAGAAAAGTTCACCCATCAGTGTGTTTGGCTCTGCACTGTTGGGGGCGTCTGCAAGGAACCGGCGTCCGGTCTCGATGGCGTCTGCCGTGTCGCTGTCGGCAATGAGGAACTGAATTTTCGTAATCGTAGTGTTCATCGATCGACCTTCAGATTTCTCCAATGAGTCGATTACAGCGACAGCTTTGTCAAACTGGCTTTCCATTGCATAGCTTTTGGCTAAAATAGGGTAAAGGCTGATTTTTTCAGGGTTGCCTTTCAAAAGCCTTTCGAGAACTCGAATCGCTTCTGCATTTTGACTGATGGAGGAGCAGATGACGGCATATACATAGTTCTCGAAGTAGTCGTCGGGCCGCTCCACCGTGATTTTGCGCATAAGACCGAGTCCTTTTTTTACTTCGTTCTCGGAAGGGCTTTCGACTGATACCTGCATGAATCCGAGGTAGAAGGCAATGGCGGGATTGTCAGGGTCGAGCCGGTGTGCATATTCCATCAAGTCGAAAGAAGCGTCGGTGTTGTTTTCTGCGTTTTTACTGACAGCTTCCAAAAAGATGTATTGTGCCTTTTTCTTAATGTCGAGGCTGTCGTACGCTTCTTTGGCTGTTGCCTGCAGGAAAATGGTTGTCAGGCATATCAGGGTGATGATATTACGGGTTATTCTGTTCACGTTCGTGACGGTTGGTGGTTGGTTGTGATTTTTTTGTTCTCATTTTGTGCCGGTATGACCGAATCCGCCGGTTCCGCGGTCGCTTTGTTCCAACTCGACAGTGGGCTGCCATTCGACGGAAGCGTGTCGCGCTACGACCATCTGGCAGATTCTTTCGCCATGCTCCACGACAAAAGGCTCTGCAGACAGGTTGACGAGAATCACTCCTATTTCTCCGCGATAGTCTGCGTCGATAGTGCCCGGCGTGTTCAGTACGGTGACACCTTTTTTCAGAGCCAGTCCGCTTCGCGGGCGTATCTGGCATTCGTAGCCTTCCGGCAACTGTATGAAGATTCCGGTCGGAATGAGCCTGCGTTCGAGCGGCCGGAGCGTAACGGGTGACTCCAGGTTGGCGCGGAGGTCCATGCCTGCGGAATAAGGAGTTGCATATTGGGGAAGCGGGTTGCTTGATTTGTTGATGATTTTGACGCTAACTGTTTCCATATTTTTGAATGCTTGTTGAGGGTTGCGAGACCCAATCGTTCAGTCTGTTCTATATTAGATGCGAAAATACTCAAAACCGCTGAATTATGGCAATGTTTTTACGAAATATAACATTGTGGCTGTAGATTCGGTCCGGCATGTGGAGGCTTTGCCTTTCTTCTTTTTTATCCTTCTCTTTCCGGAATATTTTCCAGTGTTGGGGAGAATGCAAAAAGACCGTCTGCGGATTGCAAACGGCCTTCTGTGCGGTTTCAGTCCTTTCGGGAAAGGATTACTTTCTGATTCCGAGCTCTTCCTTGGCGATAATCGCACGGTAGCGGTTGATGTCCTTCTTGATCAGGTAATCGAGAAGGCGACGACGCTTACCAACGAGCATCTTCAGAGCGCGAGTTGTACTATGATCTTTGTGATTTGACTTCAGGTGTTGAGTCAAATGAGCGATACGGACAGAAAATAATGCAATCTGAGCCTCGGGAGACCCAGTATCAGTATTCGACTTACCGTACTTCTCGAAGATCGCCTTTTTTTCTTCAGAATTTAAATGCATTCCAAATTTGTTTAAAAAGTTAATATTCAATTAGCGGTCGCAAAGATACGCAACATTTTTTGTTCCGGCAATTCTTTTTGCGGTTTTTTTGACCGGAAACATCTGGGAATTTGCTGATTTTCGGAATCTTTGCAGACCTATGGTCTGTTTTTTTGTGTTTTTTTTGTCATTACCTATGGATTACACTAACTTTGTAGTCGAAATATAGGTATAGTTTTTATGCAGAAGATTAGGAATATTGCCATCATTGCCCATGTGGACCACGGGAAGACAACATTGGTGGATAAAATGCTGCTTGCGGGAAATCTTTTCCGCGACAATCAGAGTACAGGCGAGTTGCTGCTCGACAACAACGACCTTGAGCGTGAACGCGGAATAACCATCCTTTCGAAGAACGTCACATACAACTACAACGGATACAAGATAAACGTCATTGACACTCCGGGCCACTCCGATTTCGGCGGAGAGGTGGAGCGTGTGCTGAATATGGCCGATGGCTGTCTGTTGCTTGTGGACGCTTTCGAAGGGCCGATGCCGCAGACCCGATTTGTGCTTCAGAAGGCTATCCAGATGGGGTTGAAGCCGGTTGTTGTGGTCAACAAAGTGGACAAGCCCAACTGCCGCCCCGATGAAGTGAACGAAATGGTGTTTGACTTGATGTTTAATCTCAACGCCACTGAAGAACAGCTTGATTTCCCGACCATTTACGGATCGGCAAAACAGGGCTGGATGAGCGAAGATTGGCAAAAACCGACCGACAATCTTGTCCCTCTTCTGGATGCTATCATTAAATATATCCCTGCTCCGCAGGAAATCGAGGGAACACCCCAGATGTTGATTACTTCGCTCGACTACTCGTCGTACGTGGGCCGTATTGCCATCGGTCGCGTTCATCGCGGAGAATTGCGTGAGGGCATGGACATTTCGCTTTGCAAGAAAGACGGAGTGGTGCGTCAGCGTATCAAGGAACTGCATGTCTTTGAGGGTATGGGGCGCAAGCGTGTGCAGAGTGTGAAATCCGGAGATATTTGCGCTTTGGTAGGTATTGAGGGCTTCGAAATTGGCGATACGATTGCCGATGTAGAGAATCCGGAACCGCTGGAGCGTATTGCGATAGACGAACCGACAATGTCGATGGTGTTTACAATCAATGACTCTCCTTTCTTCGGCAAAGACGGAAAGTTTGTCACTTCTCGTCACATCGCCGATCGTCTGACCCGGGAACTTGACA
>USOC01000201.1 GCA_900556245.1 uncultured Prevotellaceae bacterium | reverse complement strand
GATGCGCAGCCGCAAATAGGATGCTTGCATGGTAAAAATATTCAAGGCTGATTCCGGAGCAGGATTCAGCCTTGAATATTTTTATGGAGGTTGGAATTTCTAAAATTTCACACCCGCGCCAAGCAGGAAGTGAATCTTCTGGCAATTCATTCCATAGTAGTCTTGCCAACTTCTGTTGAGAAGGTTGTTGATTTGTCCGTAGACGTGGAAGTATTCGTTGATGCGGAAGTTTGCGCCGATTCCCAAGTCTGATACAACGCCCAGACTGTAGTTCGAAACAGAGGGGAATATGTCGGTGTCAGGCACGTCAAGATTGTAGAGCAGGAATGTATGGACGTTGCGGCCTGACCGGAAACTGTAGCTGGCATAGAGATCAAGGCGGCTGATTGGGGAGACTCTCAGAGATGCCTTCAGGCTGTGCTCGGCACGATCGTCGTCGGCAATATATCCTTTGTCTTCATCTTGCGGGGTATACATATATCCGGCTTTCACTTCAACGATATCGTTGAAGTTGTATTTCAGGTCGACTCCGGCCTTGATGCCACGGAGTTCCATTGCTCCGTATGAAGTTGTTCCGGCATCAGTGTCAATGGAAGCCGGGAATATTTCCTGTCCCTTCTTCTGGATATAGACGGTCGGAATCAATGCTCCGTTCTGCTGTGCAAAGCCTATGAACGGAGAAATCGTGAAACCCTTCATCGGACCGATGTTCATGCGCAGCTCGGCATCGATTGGTGTGTAGGAGTGAGGCATGATGGCCAAGGGGTTTATGTATCGGTTGCGCATGGCAACAGTGTGGTAAGTGTTCATCCGGTTTCCCCCGGTGGCCGTGACAGAGACAGCCAGACGTTGGGAGAAGTGATAGTCGAACGCAACCTCTGGAGCGATTCGGAATAATGTTCCGGCAGTGGAAAGGTCCACACGGGCGCCGAGGCGAAGTCGCATTTTCCCGTTGTTTTTGCTGTAATAGGGTTTGATGGATGTGATGCTGTGCCGTTCGTTGCCAATCGGGCTTGGAAGCAGTTGTGAGACATCCAATCGGTAGTCGTTCACGCCTTTATAGGCTGCCTGTAAAAATTGCAAGTCGAGACCTATCTCCGATTGGCTGCCAAGGTCAACCGCAATACCCCCTTCAATGGCAAGCAAGTGTTCGTCGGCGGGCTTTAGCGGTTCGATGGCAGGAATATTTGAAGCAATTGCCATAGAGTTGCCGAAGAAGTTATATCCGATGGAAGCGTGGTAGCCGACGGTTGTTTCTCCGTTGACCGGACGTGCCAGCGACAGGGTGACGCCGGCCTCATCCACCTTCTGACGGTTGTCGTCGGAAAAGTCAGGGCTTTGGGCATAGTAATTGAACTTATTGTACCGGTAGGCTGCGTTGGCCGAGAATGTGCCAATCTTTGTGGCCTGGCCGAAGTCAAGGCTGATGCGGTTGTCTGCGACGAATCGTTTGCTGTCGGCGATTGTCCCGTTCGTCGAATTATGCTGCAACCAAAGCGACAGGCGGGTTTTTTCCGTGTCAACAAGGCGGTAGCCGGCACTTCCTACGATATTCAGATAATTGCCCATGCCATATTCGACATAGCCGCGTTTGTCGTCAGCCTTTCGGCCGTCGTCGAACGGGCGTGGTTTTTGTGTCACCAACGATGCGTCGAGCGAAGCCGGTATCGCCCAGTCGCTGAAGTTCAGCCGGACGTTTCTGGTTGTCACTTGGGCAGGGTCGGGGAGCGATTGTAGCTTGTCTGCCTTATGCTCCACAGCCTGCGTTTCTTTTTCGACGCTGATGGTCTGGTTCAGTTCGTCGGCGTTTGCGGCACCCGCCGTAATGACGGCGCACGCCAATATGTTTCTGATTGCGATATTTTTCATCATAGTAAGTCTTTATTTCAAGTCTTTCAACCGTTTGTCGATCATTTCGAAGATGTCGCCTTCCGTGCCCGGATAGTTGCTCTTCAGGCTTTCAAGATATTCGCGTGCCTGAAAATTGTCGCCTTGTGCATGGTGGATATCCGAGAGGAGAATAAAGCCCCGTGCCATCCAGTATTGGTGGGTTGTGGCGGAATCCAACAGGCGGTTGACAGTTTTTTCCGCTTTTTTGTAATCCTTCAATGCAAAATAGTAGTTGCCCAGTTCGATGGCGGCCATCGAACCGTAGAGTGTTTCGACGTTGTTTTCGACCAGTGCGGTATAGTCGGCTACAGCAGCTTCGGCATTTCGTTCTTTGATTTCTGCGGTAGCGCGGATATAGCGCATTTCGGCTTGAGTGTCATCGGTCAACGCATCCGATTGCAGCAGTATGTCGGCATATTTTTTAGCTGTCTGCATATCGCCCGACTTGTCCGCAGCCCGGGCGATACCCGTTTGGGCTATTTGTTTGTAGAAGGCAGATGTGGCGCGGCTTTCCAATTGTCTGAATGCCTTTTCAGCTTCTTTGTAATCATCGCGTTCGAGCATCAGGTTGCCTTTGAGACTGAGTGCGGCTTCTGCGTATGATGCGTCGGGGGCAATCAGCAATGCTTTGTCTACGTATTCGGCGGCTTCATCGTGACGGCCGTTTTGGGATGCGTATTCAGCCACGTAGTAGGCCGCTTGCCCGGTATGGGCGCTTTTAGGATACTGGCGGATGAATGTTTTCAGTTTTTCAGTACGTCCGTGTGAGAGATAGTCGTTTTCCGCAGCTTCAAAGGAAAGCGCCGCCATTTCATTGGCATCGATTTCATAGGACGAACCAACGCTTCTCATGAAGGCGGCGAAGGAGTCAATCCGGCCTTCTGCCGCATAGATTCGTTTCAAGTCGTCGATAGCCACTTTCGCTTCTTCACTCGACGGATACTTGGCAATCAGTCCTTCGTATTGCTTTCTCGCTTCTTCGTTCTGTCCTCTGTTTTTGAGCAGCAAAGCCATTTGCAGCAAGCCTTGACGGGCTTCCGGAGACTGCGGATAGGTCTTTGCCAGTGTGCGGAATGTGTCAAAAGCACGGTCGCTTTTTCCAAGGGCTTCATAGGCTTGCGCTTTCTCATAGACAGCTTTCGGCGCGAAGGTAGAGGACGGGTAGGTGGCTACGAGTCGGTCCATCATGTCTATTTTGTCCTGCTCGTTATGCCGGAGACCGCGCATCATCGCTTTTTGGAAGAGCGCATAGTCGTTTCTTCCGGCATTGAGAGCCAGAGCCTTGTCGTAGAACGCTTCGGCTGTCGTAAAGTCGAGGTTATAGTAGAGGCAGTCGGCTATCCGGTTATAGGCATCTGCCTGCAACTGTCCGCTGAGCTGTCCGGCTGCTGCGGAAAAGGCTTTTTGAGCCTGTTTGTATTTCCGTTGTCCGTAGAGGGCGTATCCGAGACCGTAGTTGGCCTTTGCCACGTTCGGGGAGGTGGATTTTGTGGACGACAGATATCGCTGATAGGCTTTTTCAGCGGTGGCGTTGTCATCCTTGCGCAAGAAAGCTTCTGCCATCCAC
>USOC01000200.1 GCA_900556245.1 uncultured Prevotellaceae bacterium | reverse complement strand
CCTACCACCGCGCCATTGCAAAATACACCCCCACATGGCCACGCAGCTTTACACCAAGCGACCAATCAATGCGAGCACTTGTCGCAAAAATGAAACTCATCCCCAACCGTGCGATGCTTGAAGGCAAACGACTTTTATTCTGCGACGATTCAATCGTCAGAGGCACCCAGCTGCGCGACAACGTCAAAGTGCTCTATGAATATGGCGCCAAAGAAGTGCACATCCGCATCGCCTGTCCTCCACTGATTTACGCCTGTCCGTTTGTCGGCTTTACGGCGTCAAAAAGCGCAATGGAACTCATCACACGGAGAATCATCAGCCGATTGGAAGGCAACCCCGACAAAAATCTGGAAAAATACGCTACCACCGATTCTCCGGAATACAAAAGAATGGTAGAAGAAATACGGAAAGAATTTGGTCTTGACTCATTGAAATTCAACAAAATAGAAACGCTCATTGAAGCTATCGGACTGCCAAAGTGCAAAGTGTGCACCCACTGCTTTGACGGTTCAAGCCATTTCTGAAAAACAGCTGTTTCCCTGACGGGACAATTATAGGCAAATGCAAACAGACGAAAAAGAAATTCTACGGGCGGAGCGCGCCAAGAAAGTGACATGGATCGGACTGATTGTGAACGTTGTCCTTTCAGCAGCCAAAATTGTCGCCGGCATCCTCGGCAAATCGGGAGCAATGATCGCCGACGGCATCCACTCCGTTTCCGACTCTGTCACCGACATCATCGTTCTTGTCTTTATCGGAGTAGCCGCCAAGGGCGAAAACCCCACATTCCGCTACGGACACGGAAAATTCGAGACTTTTGCCACAATGCTCATCAGCGTTGCGCTGATGGCTGTCGCCGTAGGCATGTTTGTATCGAGCGCCTCTCTCATCATCGACGCTTTCCAAGGCCGTCCTCTGCCACGACCCACATTTCTTGCGCTGACAATGGCACTCATCTCGATTGCCGTCAAAGAATGGCTATTCCGCTACACGCGCATTGCCGGCGAACATATCAACAGCATGGCTCTGGTGGCCAATGCCTGGCACCACCGCAGCGACGCCTTCTCAAGCATTGCCGTAGCCGCCGGCATCAGCTGCGCTATGTTTTTGGGAGACGAATGGCGCGTGCTTGACCCGATTGCAGCGGCTGTTGTGAGCCTACTGATAGCCTTGGTAGCCTACCGCTTGCTGTTGCCCTCAGTCAGAGAGCTGCTGGAAGTGTCTCTCTCCAGAGAAGAGACCCGGGAAATCGGTGCGGAAATTGCAAAAACAGACGGAATCAATGCCTTCCATCATTTGCGCACACGCAAAAACGGCAATGTATATATCCTTGATTTCCATATAAAAGTAGCCCCGTCACTGACTGTCGTTGCAGCACACGACATCGCCGACCGCGCTGAAAAAGCATTGAAAAAGAAATACGGACAACAGACCATCGTAAACATTCATATCGAACCATACCTGGGAGAGAAAATCAATGTCGACAAATCCTGCGACGACTGACAGTAAATGCTCCAAGCCGGCGATTTAACAGCCTTGTAGGTGCAGATGACCGCATAAGAGAAAGGAACTTAGTATATTTGCAATTTGATACGAAAAAAAATCAACACTCACTAAGAATGAAAAAATATAATCTGATTAACAACTCGCTCGGCTGGCTGACTTTTGTCATTGCCACCGTCACCTATATGATGACGCTGGAACCAACGGCGAGTTTCTGGGATTGCGGAGAATTTATCGCACAAGGATATAAACTGGAAGTCGGACACCCGCCCGGCAACCCGATTTTCATGCTGGCGGCCAATTTCTTCACGCATTTCGCATCTTCCCCTTCGCAGGTAGCGGTATGCGTCAACGCCATGTCTGCCCTACTGAGCGCAGGCACGATTCTCCTGCTCTTCTGGACCATCACCCACCTGGTGCGACGTCTGCTCGCCAAAGACGATACAACAGAATACTCATGGCAGCAAATCGCCCTCATTATGGGCAGCGGCCTCTGTGGAGCATTGGCTTATGCATGGAGCGACACATTCTGG
The DNA here is from genome assembly GCA_900556245.1 of uncultured Prevotellaceae bacterium. Classification (GTDB taxonomy): domain Bacteria; phylum Bacteroidota; class Bacteroidia; order Bacteroidales; family Muribaculaceae; genus Limisoma. The sequence continues at coordinate 1,438 of USOC01000200.1, read as the reverse complement.
TTCTCGGCTGTCGAGGCAGAGGTCTACGCATTCTCATCATTCTGCACAGCTTTGACATTCTGGCTGATTCTGAAATGGGAGAACCGGGCCGACAATCCGTCGTCCGACCGCTATCTGGTGGCAATCGCCTATGTGATTGGCGTTTCCGTGGCAGTCCATCTGCTAAACCTGCTGTGTATTCCGGCCATCATCCTGGTGATATACTACAAGAAATTCAAGAACACGACCGCCAAAGGCTCGCTATTGGCTCTGTTGCTTTCGTTTGCCATCATTGCCCTGATTCTCTTCGGACTCGTTCCGGGATTCGTCGAGATGGCACAATATGCTGAAATAGTGGCAGTCAATACGTTTGGATTCGGCTTCAATTCCGGAGCGATTACCTATACCGTAATCTTCGTAGGAGTTCTTGTCTGGACGCTCTATGAATTTCACAAGCAGACCAATCTCGACCGGATGAAACTCTCGTTCCTGATTATGGCATTCCTCTCCGGCATGTTCTTTATGGGCAGCAACCTGCTGATACCGGTATTGCTGACAGCCGCACTGGCAGTCTATCTGTTTGCGTTTGCAGGCTCGAAATTTCCGGTACGCATCTTTCAAAACATTGCCTTGTTTGTGGCCGTCATCTTTGCCGGCTACTCGTCATATGCTCTGATTCTGCTACGATCCAACGCACAAACGCCTATGGATCAAAACTCTCCTGACAACGTATTCGAACTTGGCAGCTACCTCAACCGCGAGCAATACGGAAAAACCCCGTTGCTCTACGGTCCGGTCTATTCAGCACCGATTATGCGCGACGACATGAACGGAGCAATCACCGGAGAAGCCAAGAAATACGTCAAACAGAAAAAAACATCACCCGACGAACCGGACCGCTATATCGAAATCGACGATGAATTCAACCGCGACTACAAATATGCGCCGAACATGAACGTATTCTTCCCGCGCCTCTATGATGCAGGAGCGAAAGACAAATACGAACGCGCAATGGGGGGAATCGCAAAGGAAACCGTCAACGCCGAAATCAGCGAATCGGGACGCACCCAAACTGTCGAAAAGCCGAAATACTCAGAAAACATCCGTTATATCTTTGAATACCAACTTAACTATATGTACTGGCGCTACTTCCTTTGGAACTTTGCAGGACGCCAGAACGACATTCAGGGACACGGAGAAATCACCCACGGAAACTGGATTTCAGGCATTCCGTTTATCGACAATGCCCGTCTGGGCGACCAATCGCTCCTCCCCGACGAACTGGGCAAGGACAACAAGGGCCACAATGTGTTCTATATGCTTCCCCTGCTCCTTGGTCTCATCGGTCTCCTCTGGCAAGCATACAGCGGCAAACGTGGCATTGAGCAATTCTGGACGGTGTTCTTCCTGTTCTTCATGACAGGCATTGCCATTGTCGTCTATCTGAACCAAGTGCCTG
>USOC01000199.1 GCA_900556245.1 uncultured Prevotellaceae bacterium | reverse complement strand
ACGTCAAATGGAGTTTTCCGTGGAGTCTGACTGTAAACTACTCCGTCAACTACGGATACGGAGATTTCGACAAAGTCAAGATGGACTATAAGGGACGTTGGACGCAAAACCTGAGTTTCAACGGACGAATCCAACCGACCAAAGGCTGGAACTTCTCTTTCTCGACGAGTTATAACTTCGACACGAAAAAGTTGTCATACATGAACTGCACAATCTCCCGCGACCTCCATTGTTTCACCATGAGTGCAAGTTTCGTGCCAATAGGACCTTACAAGTCCTACAACTTCCACATTGCCGTCAAGTCTTCGCTTTTGCAGGACCTCAAATACGACAAACGAAGCAGCTACAACAACGGCGTCGAGTGGTATTAAGACAACTTTAGCTCCCACATCCCATCAGATGTTAATTTTTGACAATTTACCAAATTTAATTCTTTAGAATTTTTAATTTTTGGTAATTTTAAATATATTTGCAGAAATTTCAAACAGCTCGGTATACAATGTCCATTTTCAAACATATTGTCATATTGATATTTTTCTGTATTACCCTCAACAGTTGCAGCAAAAGAGAACATACTGAAAATTGCAACTCCCGTAATTTTGCAGAAACGGCATTTACCGAAAAATATCCGGGAGAAAAAGCTAAAAAGTGGAGATCTGAAAACTCCTATATGATTGCCGAAGCTAAAATAGACGGACATAAATGTGAGAGTTGGTTTGACAGAAACGGCTGGATTATGACCATTGCGCAAATAAGCCTTTCCAACCTGCCACAACCCACCCTCAATGCATTTCAGAAAAGCGGATATTTCGACTGGGAACTGACAGGCTGCCGAAAAATCGACAGAAAAGACAGAGAAACCATCTACGTTCTCGACGTAGAGCGCAACAAAGTGAAATTCGACCTATACTACAATGGACGTGGAATATTGGTTCGCTCCGTAAATGCCACCGACTCGAAGCGTGAATGCATCGACTTCCTTCCGCGGGCAATTCCGGCTCCGGTACTCTCTGAAATGAAAAAAACACACCCGAATGCTGTAATATTTGAAGTGGTCTCAAACACCAGCACCTATATTATCGACATTATCGACGAAGGAAAAGGGAAAAAAGCATTTTTCAAAAGTTCCGGAACATGGCTATATACAACAGATGAGATTCAGAATTTCGACCAACTTCCAATTCCGGTCAAAGAGACGATAATCCAGAAATTCAACGGAATGCTGCTCGAATCGGCAACACGGACAGAGTATCCGGACAGAACGACGTTTTCCTGTCTGCTGTCAGACAAAAACGGAAACAGCATAGTGACTTTCTCTGACAAAGGAGCTGTCATCGAACGACAACAGTAGCGATAACACATACGACAAAAAAATGCGGGGAGACAAATCATTCGATTATCTCCCCGCTTTTTTTATGCGATATCGCCTCCGCCCATCAGACAAGCTGACGCACAAGAGACTCTCGGTCGCCCGGCAACAAATCAATCACCGGAACTTCTATGAGCGTATAGGCACCTGGCTGCTGACGCATCGACGCACGCGCAGCTCCGACAAGCACCTGAGCCGTCAGTGCAGGATTGTTGATCGACATCGAGAAGCTGAAACGCTGGTTTTGAGTTCTTCCTGACACTCCCTTGCGCACCATCTCAACACCATGTCCCATATCCTTCACCTCTTCCACGGAAGCTACCTGAACTACGTGTGTTTCGTCGTTGACAAAATATGGATCAGCTTTCACGGTCTTAGCCACCTGTGCCAAATCATAACCGTCTTCAAGTTCTACATATACCATTCTCCGGTGAATGCCCGTACCCAACGGGATAGTCATCGACAAAGCCTCCCGGACACCTTCGACAGCCTTCACTGCCACCGTATGCCCCATACTCATGCCTGGACCGAAATTCGTATATGTGATGCCTTTGGGCGCACACGCCTGCATAAGCGCACGCACCACAGAGTCGCTGCCCGGGTCCCATCCGGCAGAAATCACCGATACGCGGCCATGCAACTTCGCCGCCTCACCAAGGTTGCGTCGCAAATCCGCAATACCGCTATGAATGTCATAACTGTCCACTGTATTCATCCCAAGCGACAACGCTTCGAGAGCATACTCCTCCACTTTGCGCGTAGGTGTACAAAGTATGGCTACGTCTGCTTCCAATTCGTTGAGATGCGCCACTACTCGATAATCCTTCAATTCCTCCGGCACGTTGCTCGCATCACGGCGCACAACTCCTGACACCTCAAAATCCGGTGACTCGTTCAACGCCTCAAGCACAAAACGCCCGATATTTCCATATCCTACTATCGCTGCTTTTATCATATTCCTTTATTTCTTTTGTTTGCGGCTACAAAGGTAATATAACCATTGCAAAAAAGCCAATGAACACATTCACGTTTTTCAAAACATAAGCGACCGGGAAACACATCAGCATAGGATTTTTTCCTAAATTTGCCAATAGATTTAAACACAGCCAAAGCTACAGAAATATGAAAAAAACAGCGCTTATAACAGGGGCGACAAGCGGAATCGGCAAGGCTTGCGCCCAAAAATTTGCAGAAGGCGGCTATCGGATTATCGCCACGGGACGTCGCGCGGAACTCCTTGAAAAGTTGAAATCGGAACTTGAGGAAAACGGTGCAGACGTAAAGATTCTTCCGTTCGATGTCCGGAATGAAGATGCCGCCGCAAAAGCAATCAGCAGCCTGGACGAAGACTGGAGCAACATCGACGTACTGATAAACAATGCCGGGCTCGCCTTGGGACTTGAAAAGCTCTACGAAGGCGACCCCGTCGACTGGAACACAATGATTGACACCAACATCAAGGGTTTGCTGACAATGACAAGACTGATTGTCCCCCGAATGGTGGCTCGCAACAAAGGACACGTCATCAACATCGGAAGTGTCGCGGGAGATGCCGCCTATGCAGGAGGAAATGTCTACTGTGCGACAAAAGCGGCTGTCAAGGCCATTACCGACGGTCTTCGCATAGATGTCGCAGAATCCGCCGTACGTGGTACAAACCTGAAACCGGGTCTCGTTGAAACGCACTTCAGCAACGTTCGCTTTCATGGCGATGACGAGAAAGCCGACAATGTCTATAAAGGAATCAAGCCGCTCACGGGCGAGGACATCGCAGATGTAGCGCTCTACGCAGCTTCCGCACCGGCTCACGTACAGATTGCGGAAGTGCTGGTGCTTGCCACCCACCAGGCTAACGGAACTGTCATACACCGCCGGAAAGAGTGAACGGAACTGACAGAGTCGCGGAAAGCGACTTTCCCACAAAAATGCAAACAAGTGAAAAAAACAAAGGCGCGACCCCCGAAAGAGTCGCGCCTTATCTTTATACTTACAGTCTAACGTATCACGATTAGTCTTTCAGCTTCATTTTCAAGTATTCACGGTTCATGCGCGCGATGTTGCTCAAAGAAATGTTCTTCGGGCATTGAGCCGCACAAGCTCCGGTGTTTGT
>USOC01000198.1 GCA_900556245.1 uncultured Prevotellaceae bacterium | reverse complement strand
CATCGCCAATGCCGTACTTGGCGCGTTGGGACGTGACAAGACGATTCCGGCATTTGAAATGTACACTGAGGTGATTCAGAATTCCGTAATCGGACTGATTCGCGAAGGTCGTATCAAGTTTGGCAGCGCTTGTTCGCTGACTGTGACAAACGACTGTCTGGAAGGTATTTACAACGACATGGACTTCTTCCGCGACAAGCTGGTGCTCCGTCCGTCGGAAATCTCCAACAATCCGGAAGTAGTTCGCCGTCTCGGCGTTATCTCTATCAATACGGCTATCGAAGTCGACTTGTACGGTAACGTAAATTCAACCCATATCGGCGGCACGAAGATGATGAACGGCATCGGCGGCTCGGGCGACTTCACCCGCAACGCCTACATCTCCATCTTCAGTTGTCCGTCTGTAACTAAAGAAGGAAAAATCAGCAACATCGTGCCGATGGTTTCCCACCTCGACCACAGCGAGCACTCCGTCTGCGTCCTAATCACAGACCAAGGCATCGCCGACCTCCGAGGCAAAGACCCGTTGCAGCGCGCAGAACTGATTATCGAAAACTGTGCCCACCCGGCCTACCGACCGCTACTCCGCGACTATCTGAAACTCAGCAAAGGCGGACACACGCCCCACACGCTCCGTGCGGCTTTCGCCTTCCACGAAGAGTTCGGTCAATCGGGCGACATGGCGAAAACTGACTTCGCAAAATATTGCTGACAAACAATACCGGCATACACAAACAATCCGGCGGGAGATCTCCTTCTTTCAGGCGACACCCCGCCGGATTCGCTTTCAAGCGACTGACCACGCAAAATCCTAAAAAAAACTCAACGATATTTGTTATCTCTTCGATTTGCAGTATCTTTGCATAGTAATAGTCTATGACACATTGTGCTCAGACAAAATACACGATATATATCATTTTAATTGAACTAAATTAAGACGCGTTATGATTTACACTCATGAAGTACAGCAAATGTGCTGCGTTAAGAAAGGTGCCAACCACCCTTCTGCACCGATTCCTGAAGAAGGAAAATGGGTGCGTTCGAAAGAAATCAAAGACATCAGCGGCCTGACTCACGGTATCGGCTGGTGCGCACCCCAACAAGGCGCCTGCAAATTGACCCTCAACGTCAAAGAAGGCATCATCCAAGAGGCTTTGGTAGAAACTATCGGTTGCTCCGGTATGACTCACTCCGCTGCAATGGCTTCGGAAATCCTCCCTGGCAAAACTTTGCTTGAAGCTTTGAACACCGACCTCGTTTGCGACGCCATCAACACAGCAATGCGCGAACTTTTCCTTCAAATCGTCTACGGACGTACCCAGTCGGCTTTCTCCGAAGGCGGTTTGGCTGTCGGTGCGTCGATGGAAGACCTTGGCAAGGGACTGCGTAGCCAAGTCGGTACAATGTTCGGTACAACCAAGACCGGAACCCGCTACCTCGAAATGGCAGAAGGCTACTGCACCCGTATGGCTCTTGACGAAGAAAGCCAGGTAATCGGCTACGAATTCATCCACCTCGGCAAGATGATGGAAATGATCAAAAACGGTGTGGATCCGAAAGAAGCTATCGAAAAGGCGAAAGGAACTTACGGACGCTTCGACGAGGCTGTTAAATATATTGACCCACGTAAAGAATAATAGGAGGACCGCTTTATGATTAGAGAAGTTAAATTTGAGAGCCAAGACCGTCGTATCAAGCAAATTCTTGCCGCTTTGAACGAAAACGGTATTAAAGATATTGAAGAGGCAAACGCAATTTGCGACGCTGCCGGTATCGACCCTTATAAAACTTGCGAAGAGACTCAGCCTATCTGTTTCGAAAATGCGAAATGGGCCTATGTTGTAGGTTGTGCAATCGCAATCAAGAAAGGTTGCAAAAACGCCGCTGAAGCCGCTGAAGCTATCGGCATCGGTCTGCAGGCATTCTGCATCCCAGGTTCTGTTGCCGACGACCGCAAGGTTGGTCTCGGACACGGCAACCTTGCAGCCCGCCTCCTCCGCGAAGAGACCAAGTGCTTCGCCTTCCTCGCAGGTCACGAATCGTTTGCCGCAGCAGAAGGCGCCATCAAAATCGCAGCCAAGGCCGACAAAGTTCGTCAGGAACCTTTGCGCGTCATCCTTAACGGTCTCGGCAAGGACGCCGCTATGATCATCTCCCGTATCAACGGTTTCACATACGTACAAACTGAATTCGACTACTACACCGGCGAATTGAAAGTCGTGCGCGAAGTACCGTTCTCGAAAGGTCCGCGTGCAAAAGTGAAATGCTACGGTGTCGACGACGTTCGCGAAGGCGTTGCTGTTATGTGGAAAGAAGGCGTTGACGTTTCCATCACAGGTAACTCAACCAACCCGACCCGCTTCCAGCACCCGGTTGCAGGCACCTACAAGAAAGAACGCGTATTGGCCGGCAAGCCCTATTTCTCTGTAGCGTCAGGCGGCGGTACAGGACGTACCCTTCACCCGGACAACATGGCCGCAGGACCTGCTTCATACGGTATGACAGACACGATGGGACGCATGCACTCCGACGCCCAATTCGCAGGATCTTCTTCAGTGCCCGCTCACGTGGAAATGATGGGATTCCTCGGCATCGGAAACAACCCGATGGTTGGATGTACTGTAGCATGCGCTGTTGACGTAGCCACAGCCCTCAACAAGTAATCAGAACACCGCTTACTGATATATGCTGAAAAAGACTTCTCCCAATGGGGGAAGTCTTTTTTTATGCATCATACCTATCTTTTCCCCAAAAAGGCACAATATCACTTGTTTTATCCCCAAAAACAAATAAATTTGCAGAAAACTTTAAAGTCTAATTGAAAATCTTAAGCTTATGAAAAAGTATTTTGCAGAAATGGTTGGGACGATGGTGCTCGTCCTAATGGGTTGTGGAACAGCTGTCAGCCTTACTTGTACGTCAACAGATCCGACTCTCTCATCGACTGTCGTCGGGACAGCATTGGCTTTCGGACTTGCTGTCGTGGCAATGGCCTACACAATCGGTGGCACATCCGGCTGTCATATCAATCCGGCAATCACCTTGGGATGTCTTCTTTCTGGCCGTATCAGCGGAAAAGATGCCGGGATGTATATGGTTTTCCAGACCATTGGCGCTGTCATCGGCTCTGCCATTTTATGGGTGCTTACCACCAATGCCGGACTTTCAGGGACAGGAGCAAACGCCTGCCAACAAGGAGTATCTCTGACTGGAGGCCTGCTTGCTGAAATCGTCTTTACCTTTGTCTTTGTACTCGTTGTTCTTGGGACAACAGACTCTAAAAAAGGAGCCGGCAATTTCGCAGGATTGGCAATCGGACTATCGCTGGTACTCATCCATCTGGCTTGCATCCGCTACACAGGGACATCCGTCAATCCGGCACGAAGCATCGGTCCGGCCTTGTTTGAAGGAGGTGTCGCTTTAGAACAATTGTGGATATTCATCATTGGCCCGTTTGCAGGAGCCGCCCTAAGCGCATTGGTTTGGAAT
>USOC01000197.1 GCA_900556245.1 uncultured Prevotellaceae bacterium | reverse complement strand
CCCATATAACAAAGCACAATGATAACGCCATTCACATACCAATCTGTCTGAAATCGGATTAGATTGTCCGGATAAATGCTGAATCCCGCCGTGCAAAAAGACGAGACGGAATGGAAGATGGACGACCACAACGGGTGTTCAACCCCGTGATATAGAAAGTAAGGATAAAGCAGCAACACCCCAAGCAATTCAAATCCGAAAGTAAAATTCACGATATTCTTGACCATCCCCTCCGAATCCATAGAATCGGGAAACGAGAACTGAGCGTTAAACAGCCTGGCTTTCTGCGTGCCAAGCCTGTTAGTCAGACGAAACATCACATACGATGAAAGAGTCATATATCCCAGACCGCCAAGTTGAATCAAAAACAAAACCACAAACTGACCGAAAAACGTATAGTCTGATGACACGTCAACGGAAGAAAGGCCCGTGGTCGACAGTGCAGAAACAGCCGTAAACAAATTGTCAACAAACGATATCGGACCGGTACGGGAAAATGGCATCGCCAACAATATTGTCCCCAACACAGAGTAGGCAAGATACCCCATCATCAATTGCCGTTGCGGATACACAGAGCGATAGCCCATCGAAAACACCCGCTCCACGTCAACCCGCAAAAACAGATGACGCAGCTTCGATACTAAATTTTTCATTTCTTTGTCGCTTTTTTCGTGACTGCAAATATATCAATACATCTTCTCCCGACAAACCTTTATCCCATTTTTATCACAACCATGCCACATTTAAAGAGTCTACGCTTTCAATTCTAAACACTATTTAGTAACTTCGCACACATTCTATACTCTTACGTATTTTTTTAATATTAATCATAACTACAATGCAAGACGAAAACATCAAAAATGGGACAGATATCCCTGAAAATGCTTTCCGCGAACTAAAAGACGGCGAAGAGTACGTGCCTGTGATGCGACCGGACAAGAACTATCCGGAAGTCACCCCCTACTCTGTGTCAATGGGACTGCTGATGGCAGTCATCTTCAGTGCGGCCGCAGCCTACCTCGGTCTGAAAGTAGGACAAGTCTTTGAAGCGGCAATCCCGATTGCAATCATCGCCGTCGGACTGTCCGGAGCCCTCAAGAAAAAAAACGCGCTCGGACAAAATGTCATCATCCAATCCATCGGCGCTTCCTCCGGGATTGTCGTGGCCGGTGCCATCTTCACCCTGCCGGCGCTCTACATCCTTCAAGCGTCATACGGTGACCAAATCACCGTCAGCTTTCTCGAAATCTTCCTAAGCTCGCTCCTCGGCGGAGTTCTCGGAATCCTGCTGTTCATCCCGTTCAGAAAATACTTCTGCGCAGATATGCACGGAAAATTTCCGTTCCCCGAAGCAACGGCAACGACGCAAGTGCTCATCTCCGGCGAAAAAGCCGGCAATCAGGCAAAACCTCTAATCATAGCCGGACTGGTCGGCGGTCTCTACGACTTCCTGCTTTCCACCTTCGGTTGGTGGGCAGAGACCCTGACGACGAAAGCGACCGCTCTGGGCGTGCACATTGCCGAACAGACCAAAATGGTATTCAAAATCAACACCGGCGCAGCCGTCCTTGGTCTCGGATACATCGTAGGGCTGAAATACAGCTTCATCATTTTTGCCGGCAGTGCTTTCGTCTGGTACATCATTGTCCCTCTCCTCGGAATGTCTGCGGAAAACGCTTTGACAAGTCCTGAAGTCCTCTTCTCCGAACAAGCCCGATACATCGGTATCGGCGGTATTGCCATGTCCGGAATCATCGGAATCATCAAATCCTGGGGTATCATCAGAAGCGCAGTCGGTCTCGCAGGTCGCGAGCTCGGTGGAAAAAGCGGTGCTGTCAAAGAAGTGAAACGCACGCAAAAGGACCTTTCCATGAAAGTGCTGGTCTTCGCTCTGCTCGCCGCCTTGGTCATCACCTTTGTATTCTTCTACTTCGGTGTAATCCACAACCTATTCCAGACGGTTGTCGCATTCCTCGTAGTCACAGTCATCGCATTCCTGTTCACCACCGTAGCCGCAAATGCAATCGCAATCGTCGGCACCAACCCGGTATCAGGCATGACTCTCATGACACTCATCATCGCATCCGCAATCTTCGTCGCAATCGGGCTGAAGGGAGCAAGCGGCATTGTCGCATCAATGGTAATCGGCGGCGTTGTCTGCACAGCCCTGTCAATGGCCGGAGGTATGGTGACTGACATGAAAGTGGGCTACTGGCTCGGCAGCACGCCTCGCAAACAGCAGCAATGGAAACTCGTCGGTACGTTCGTATCCGCGGCTACTGTCGGCGGCGTAATCCTGATCCTCGCAAAAGTCTACGGATTCTCCGGACCGAACGCTTTGGCCGCTCCACAGGCAAACGCCATGGCCGGCGTCATCGAACCCCTCATGATGGGAGGCAACACACCGTGGATGCTTTACGGTGTCGGAGCTGTCCTGGCCGTTCTGCTCAACTTCCTCGGCGTACCCGCCCTCGCATTCTCGCTGGGTATGTTCATTCCGATGGAACTCAACGCCCCCCTACTGGTCGGAGGAATCATCAGCTGGTTCGTGTCAACCCGCTCTAAAGACAAAGATGTCAACAACGCCCGCAAAGAACGCGGAACGCTCCTCGCCTCCGGATTCATCGCAGGCGGCGCACTCATGGGCGTAGTCAGCGCAGGCATGCGATTCGCCGGTTTCGAATATTCGCACAGCCTCAATGCCGACACCTTGCAGATTGCCGGCATAGCCATGTACGCCCTACTCATTGTCTACCTTATATGGGACTGCCTGAGAGGCAAGAAAGAAGCGTAAAAAAATCTCACAAGCAACAAAAAAGATGCGCAATTGCGCATCTTTTTTGTTGCAACTCACATTAGCGGCACGGATCTTTCATCGAATCCTTTGTCCGAACCGGTCCATGGAAAAATGTTTCTTCTCCCCCTGTATGCGTCAGCAGATGGCCGACAGCGGCGAAGTCGGTGAAATAAATACAGTTTCTCTCCCCCTGTTCGCGCAGGCTCGCCGAAGCTAATAGGAGTAGATATACATAATGCTTGGCCCGTTTTTCACAAATTTAGGATTTCAAAGCGTTTTTAAAAGAAAGAACCGTGATTGGCGGCAAGAAAATCCGCAAAAATTTTGGCATTTTCCACAAAATCCACTATCTTTGCATCCGCAAACGAGCAATTGGAGTGATGCTCGAGTGGCTGAAGAGGCACGCCTGGAAAGCGTGTATACGTCAAAAGCGTATCGCGAGTTCGAATCTCGCTCACTCCGCAAAGCGGCGCATTCAAATCAACACGATTTAGACGCGCCGCTTTTCTCTTGCCGCTACCGCCCGGCCAAGCTACAGCCGACAGCTACGAAGCAAACCTATTCAACGACAAGACAAGGCTTCTCTCCCCCTGTTTGCGCAGGCTCGCCGGAGCTGATAGGGGGAGTACGGCTTCTGCCGGGAGGGGGTTAAAATCCGGCAACCGCGCGAAATCGAACAGGCATTCTTCCGGCTT
>USOC01000196.1 GCA_900556245.1 uncultured Prevotellaceae bacterium | reverse complement strand
GAGCTTGTAGGTCTCGGCAGACAGCCTCATACCGGATTTTTGGGGCGTTTGGATGCTGATGACCGTAGAAAGATAATCAAAGCGATGGATGCGGTCAGTATCAGCCATAAGTCGCGTTCATATGTTGCCGAACTGTCAGACGGAGAACGGCAGAAGACTATGATTGCAAGAGCGTTGGCGCAAGAATCTCCCGTTATTATTCTGGACGAACCAACTTCATTTCTCGATGTGGCCAGCAGGGTTGACACTTTACAATTGCTTCATCGTCTTGCTCGTCAAGAAAATAAAGCCATCCTGTTGTCATCGCACGACATTTCCCAGTCGTTGGCTCTTTCTGACGAATTGTGGCTTTTATGTGGCAATCGAACTATTCAATCAGGAGCAACGGAAGATTTGGTGTTGTCCGGGGCTATGGACTGCCTGTTCGGACAGCGGATAGTCTTTAATCTTCAAACAGGAGAGTTTGCCGCTCCGATGTCTGCGGGTAAGGCAATCAGGATAGAAGGCATCCATCCGGAATTGAATTATTGGGTGGCTAATGCATTGCGCCGTAATGGTTATGAGGTGGCCGACGACTGTCAGTTGAAAGTGGAAGTCGTGTCGGCATGCGAATTTCGAGTAGGACAAAATAAATATGATTCAGTAGCCGGAGTTCTCTCCGGGCTGGAAAAGTAATCAGAAACAGAAGAAATGAGTATTGAAACAGACGATTTGAAGCGTATGCTTCCTGAGCCGGACAGTGAATACGCAACTGACGAGTATTATGTTACGCTAGCTCGTTATATTGAAAAACTATGGGATGGCATGAAGGTTTTCCCGGAACTTGAAGTTGCCCAGCGGAAACGGGCTGTGCTCGACATGGTGGCGTATTTTCAGGATGTTGTTTCCGACGCAGGAATCTGGAGGTCGTTTGTAGGGATGTGTCGTCATCTTTATCGCCGTCCTGTTCCATTTTATGAAGAACCGGAGGATTATGTGGATTCCGAACTGAATCTTATAGATGTGCAATTCATCATCTGGTATTCTCTGGAAGGCTCGTTGGGATTCCAAGGTCTGGTTTCACCATTCGACAGCGATTTGCTCCGGTTGGCACATCAAGTGCATAAACTGTTTGATTTCCTCTACGAGGAAGCACCGGCAGCTGATGACTTCAAGTTGTTGCAAGAGCTTGATCTTGACGACCAAGAGCAGGTGCGCGACATTTTCCGCACTTCGGGGTGGTTGTTTTGGAACAGCTATTTCCTGCGTCCGATCAGCAAGCATGCTTATGAACCGGATGTGGCAGAAGCTGATGAACTGTCGGTAGAAGAAACGCTTACAGATGCCAACAGGCTGCACATTACTTTTGAGCAACCGACCGGTCCGTTGGCGTTGTTTGTCAGAGAATGGTTGCGTTTGATTGTCGACAATCGTCGTCCGACAGAGCCACGGCAAAAGCCGGTGTCTGACCATAAATATTATAGAGCTTTGCGGAAAGCGACCGGAGACGTCATCGCATTTTTCCGTACCTATGGAGAGCTTGACGCATTTTTGAGCGAGAGTCTTCGATGGGGAGACTCCCCGGAAGGCGGACACCTGTCGGAGCTTCGTGAAATGAGAGATTTTGTAGTCTATGCCGACCGACGGAAGGGCTTGATTGTAGCCCCCGGTATAGCCCGCTATGTGGCTCATCCGGCCAATCCTTGCTATGAGAAAGAAGATGCCGCAGACTACGGTTATCGAATCGTGATGGAGCCGGCCGCCTGTCCGGTGGATCTTGCCAGATACCTGTTTACCGAAGGGCTTGTGCCGGATGCCAAATATCCGACAGGGTCAGACAGTCGGATATTGCAGGATAACTGGGATTTCATAGCCCGTCTTTATCTTGGAAAATATTATCGGGCTGATTAAACAAAACCGGTTGGAAAACGTCTTATCCATATAAGCAATATTTGAAAACATTCAGTATTATGGAAAAAATGAAGTCTGTCTTGTCGGCAGGGTTGGTGGCTGTCGGAATTGTCGTACTCGGCATTTGCATCAAAGCCGGGTTTAATAGTATGTCGCAGAATGCCAGAGTGGTAACGGTCAAGGGGCTGGCAGAACGAGAGGTGAAAGCAGATAAGGTGATTTGGCCGATAGTTTTCAAAGAACTTGGAGACGACCTACCCTCGCTGTATGCCAAAGTGAACCAAAAAAACGAGATAGTTTTGAAGATGTTGAAGGAAAAAGGGCTGCAAGATTCAGAAATCAGTACGAGTTTGGACGTCACTGATTTGCAAGCCGATTCTTATTCGTCAACAGTAACTCCGTTTCGATATCGCATTTCATCCATCATTACGGTGAATACGGATAAAGTGGATGCTGTCAGAGACTTGCTTTCCGAGCAGGCGTCGCTTGTCCAGAAGGGCGTGGCTATCACGTTCAGTAACTACAGTTATCCAAGCATACAGTTCGAATATACCGGACTTAACAGCATCAAGCCTGCTATGATTGAGGAAGCGACAAAGAATGCCCGTCAAGCGGCGGCACAGTTCGCCGCTGATTCTGAAAGTGCTCTTGGTAAAATCAAACGGGCCAGTCAGGGCCAGTTCTCGATTACAGACCGCGACCAAAACACTCCTTATATCAAAAAAGTGCGAGTGGTGACGACAATCGAGTAAATGCTCGAAGATTAATGCAAATGAAGACAGAAAAAGAAAAAGCAGCGAGAGGAGAACTCTATGATGCGAATAATGACACATGTTTGCAGCGCGAAATGAAAGAAACGCGTTGCAAACTTTTTGAATATAATCGGATTCATCCCGAAGAAGAACAGCTTCGCAGCGAAAAACTGCGTTCGATTGTCAACATTGGAGCGCATGGTGTCGTTCTTTCGCCGTTTCATTGTGACTATGGATATAACATTCATATCGGCGATTATTTTTTTGCGAACGTGAATCTTGTTATTCTTGACGGAGCACGGGTAACTATCGGCAACCATGTGTTTGTCGGTCCAGGCGTAGGGATACATACGGCAGGACATCCGCTCGATGCGGTGTCATCGGTGATGTCGTGTGGATTGGGGGCGGCGGGAAGATTCTGCCCGGGGTGACAATCGGTTCGTGGAGTGTCATCGGAGCCGGAAGTGTTGTTGTCCGCGATATTCCGAGTGATGTTGTCGCAGTGGGGAATCCTTGCAGGGTAGTTAAAACCATTGGGAAAGAGGAGGTGGGGCAATGAATCGCCTGAAAGGCCTTTTTTATGCCGCCGTTTCATCGTCGACATTCGGGTTGGCACCCTTTTTTACGATTTCTCTAATTCTTGCAGGCTATTCCACGTTTGAGGCTTTGACTTATCGTTGGGGTATTGCCACCTTGTTTTTGACAGCTGTCGGTTTGATGACGGGAACAAGTTTTCGTCTGTCGCGCCAGGATGTTTTGCCCGTTGTCTTGCTGTCGCTTGCGCGAGCTTCGACATCCCTTGTGCTTGTCATTGCTTATCAAAATATCGCCAGTGGTGTAGCGTCGACGAT
>USOC01000195.1 GCA_900556245.1 uncultured Prevotellaceae bacterium | reverse complement strand
CGTCGTAGGCTTTCGTATGTGGGAATGGCGTCATAACGGTAAATTCCGCCAAATCGAGGTCGATTTCACCAAGAAAGTCAATCAGACGCTTGATATCGTCTTCAGTCTGATTGTCCAATCCAAGCAAAATCGTTCCTTCAACCCCGATACCGTTGTCATGATAGCGTTTCACCCGCTCTTTGATATAGTCTGACGTATCGTAGACTGCCTGATAGACATACCACGCTCCTGCCTCGGCCGCAAGACGCAAGACCTCCGGGTCGTCCTCTATCGTATGGCTGATCCACTTTTTCTTCAACGGGGCAATCGCCCGGAACAATTCCTTTTCCCATTCTTTATTTTGCGCCAAAGAGTTGTCTACAATAAACAGACGGTTATTGTCAATTTGCGCCATATCTTCCACCACCTTGTCCATCGGACGCGGACGAAACTTTCGCCCGCCAAGATACGACACCGCACACGGATAGCAGCTGAAGCGGCAGCCGCGGCTCGCATGAAACAAATCGACCATCTGCACGCCCTTATGGTTATAGAGCTCGCGCTTGTAAAGATCGCGACGGCAAGGACCGACCAGCTCTATCGGCGGCTGGTTGCCCATATAGTTATAGACCTTCTTTAAGCAACCGTTACGCCAATCGCCGAGCACCTGCTCCATTCTTCCTTCCGACTCACCGAGGAAAACGCTGTCGACATGATTGACCATCTCCTCTGCATGAAGCATTGTCGAAATTCCTCCTGCCATCACTTTTTTCCCCTGTTTGCGATATTCCTCGGCAATCGCCCACCCGCGTTTCACCTGCGTGCTGAGCATCATCGACAATGCCACCAAATCACAGTCTTCATTAAAATCGATTTCCTCTACGTTTTCGTCTGTAAACGAAATGTCCACATAGTCGGGCAGCGAAGCGGCAAACGCAACCGGTCCGTGAGGCGGAAGATTGAATGTGGTCTGTCCTCTCAATTTCTGCCATTTCGGGTAAATCAGTTTTAATTTAATTCTCTCCATGATTCCTATAGTTTTGATTAATTTTTTCTATGATTTTATTTCGCCCCACAAGCGCCTCCGCCGTCATGATGGCTGTCAACGGCACCCCGCAGATGCCATGCAGATTGACATTCTGTCCTGTCAGATACAAATTGTGGACCTTCGTGTAGACCGGCAACTGCGTCTGCATAATGTTTTCACAGTCCTTGCGATAGCCATATATCGACCCTTCCTTTGTATGGTAGTAATCGCGAACCGTCAGCGGACTCGCGGCATACACCTCCTCAATCATATCCCTGAATCCGGGATAGATTTGCTCCATCTTGCTGATTACATCTTCCACTCGCCGGCGCTTCCAGACGGCATATTCCGGACCTCGGTGTCCCACTGTCGTCAACTCCCAACGTCTCACCTCGTCAAAACGCATAATGCAATTGATGTTCATCCTGCGTGCCCATTGTCCTTGGTTGACTTCGGGCGGAGTCATATACATCAGTCCGGTAGGCCATGCTTCTGATTCGGCATGATTCCAGACCATCCCATAGTCGTCCTGACAATAACAGGTATGATTGATATAGGGAAACACCCCCTCCTTCATCACAAGAAACAGCGAAAAAGCAGAATACGAATTGGGCAGTTCCGCAAGCCGGGTACGATAGGCTTTGGGAAAAGCTTTTTCGCCGGTCAGCCGCAACAATTCGCAAGGATGGACCGCAGAGATATACGAATCGGCGGCGTAACGGCACTTCATGCCTCCGACAGTCTCCACATATCGAACACTATGATCCTCCACCACAACCCGCTCTACAGCCGCTCCGGCCAACACCCGACCGCCGGACGATTCAATGACATCGCACAACGCATCTGCCAATTGTCGGCTGCTGCCTTCAAAGCGATACTGCCCGTTTATGAAAAACACGTTGAGCAACGCATGGACATAAGCCGGCGTATGTCCCGCAACTCCTCCATACATCGGATTCATATAGGCCAGTATGTCACGCAAACGAACGTCTTCAACATAGCGTGCGATGAATGCATCTGCCGGCATCAGCGCATCAGCCGACAACGAAGGCACCAATTCATTTGAATTCCGCAGATTGTAGATGTCAAACTCTTGTGAAATAGCATATAAAGCGTCAATATAGGCATGTATTCCGACTGCTTCCCCGGGAAAACGACCGATTAGGCTGGCCTCGAAGTTCTCACGCCCGTTTCCCAGTCGATAGGTGGAACTGTCGGACAGATACGTCAGACTGTCGGCACAATCCTCATCACACCGACGCACATTCAGACGATTGAGAATGCCAAGATATGCACAGATTTTGCGCAACTTGCCTCCTTCGCCAAATCCGCCTACAATGTGCAACCCCGTATCAAACCGCTCACCGCAACGCTCAAACGTCTGCAAACCGCCGCCTGCAACGGCATTCTTTTCGAGAACAGTCACGCAATAGCCTTCCCGAGCCAGAATTGCTCCGGTAAACAGGCCTCCCATACCTCCGCCTATGATTACTGCCGTCTGTTTCATCTGTTTGCCTCAATAATTTGCTGATAGATTTTTTCTGCCGAAACCACCTCCGAGCAAGTGACAATCGCACCCACAAGCACGCCTAAAATGCCATGGGAATTGATATTCTGCCCTGTCAGCAGCAGATTGGGAATCTTCGTTCGCTGCGGAATGCGGCTCCCGGCGCCAAGACCCACATCTTTCAGGATGCCATACATCGACCCGTCCTGCGTCCCGGTATAGTCTCGATAAGTAAGCGGTGTCGACGTATAATAGTTGGCGATGCTATCGCGCAAGCCCGGAAAATCTCGCTCTGCGACATCAATCAGCAGTTCTGCCTTTTGTCGCTTGAACGCTTCGTAATCAGCCCCGCGATAACCAACTTTTGTGTCTCCCCAGGCTGCCACATCTGCCATATTCATATATGAAAGCAACACTCCGCTCCCGGCGGTCGCCGGATTCTGCTGATGGCAGAAATGCATATACAGATAGCCTTTCGGCCAAGTCTCCTGACTGTATTTTTCACAATTCCAAGGCGTACCGGAACGATAGCCGTAATAGTTGGAATTCATATACGGCATTCGGCCTTCCTTAAAATGAAGATAGACGGCAAATCCGGACGTAGTGTTGGCTATCGAATTGATTCGCTGGCGGAATGCCGGACGAATCAACCCCGTATCAAGCATTTCAAGCATCCGGCAGGGATGGACTCCTGAAATCACCAGATCGGCAGGATAATATGAGCCGTCGGAAGTTTCCACTCCATGCGCCAGCCGCTCACCACAATCGATATGCACCACTTTCTTGCCTGTTAGCACATCGCCTCCGTGACGCTTGATTGAATCGACAAGCGCATGACCGATATGATCGCTTCCTCCCACAATGCGAAAAGAACTTTGGCTGTAGAATTCGGTAATGAACGCATGAATCGAAAACGGCGTCTTCCCATATTCTGCAGCATAAAGCGGAAGATTCCCGGCAAGCACTTGCCGCAAATCCCTGTCCGAAACCACTTC
>USOC01000194.1 GCA_900556245.1 uncultured Prevotellaceae bacterium | reverse complement strand
GGTCAGCTCGTTGTCGATAAACGAAACGTTACCGCCGATTGAGTATGCGAAGTCACCGATTTGGTTGCGGTGTTCGAGTGTGATTTCCGCACCGCGGTTGCGTACTGTGCCGACATTGCTAGTCCCTGCATAGCGGTTGCCCACTTGTGCCGGAGCCGTCACCGACATCAGCATGTCTTTTGTGTTGCGGAGGAAGAAGTCTACCGAACCGGTCAGCTTGTTTCTCCAAAGGCCGAAGTCAACTCCGACACTCCATTGTTCGGTGTTTTCCAAGTGTCAGCGGTTGTTCACCCATGTAAGTACGGTTGCACCGTTGGCAAGAGCCTGGTCCTTGCCGAAGACATAGTCGACGAATGTCGGGCCTTGGTTGAACATGGTCAGCAAGAATGCGTCGTTTCCGATGTTGTCGTTTCCTACGCGTCCCCATCCTGCGCGGATTTTCAGCATATCGAGATTGTCGAAGTCTTCCATGAAGCTTTCTTCGCTGATTTTCCATGCAAGGGCGGTCGACGGGAAGTATCCCCATGGATTTTCAGGGAATTTGCTTGAACCGTCGGCACGGAAGTTGACAGTGATGAGGTAGCGGTTGTTGTATCCATAGTGCAGACGGCCGAGCATCGACACACGGCGGTTGCGGCTTACGCTGTCTCCCGGGCGGCTGAAGTCGTCGGTCACTTGGGAAAGGAACCAGTTTTTCTCTTCCGGATTGAGGATTGACGAACCGGATCCGCCGATGGAGTACCAGTTGTATTCTTCGACTGTCTGTCCGACCATGGCGGAGAAATCGTGCTTGCCGATGGTGCGGGCGTATGTCAGAATGTTGTCTACAGTCCAGTTATAGGTACGTCCGATGCTGGAGCTCAGGAAGTTTTTGTCGTTCTTGTCGTAAGAAGAAAATTCATATTTGTCCTTGAAGAGTTTGCTTGTCGCTATGTTGTAGTCAAAGCTGAAACTTGAGCGGAATGTCAAGCCTTTCAAGGGAGTGATTTCTGCATAGACATTTCCCACAAAACGTTCGTTGCGGTCTTTCGGGTGTGACATTTCAACCATAGAATACGGGTTGGTCACGTTCTTGAAGTTCGAGCCGGCCGCGATTTGTCCGCTGAGGTCATCTCCTGCACGGTTGACAGAACCTGCCGGGTAGCGGACAGGATCCCACGGAGCCATTGCGAATGCTGCTGAAAGTACGGAGGCACCGGCGCTTTCGCTGTTGTTCATGGCGTTGCGTGCCGTAGAACTCATGAACGAGATGTTTTCGCCCACTTTCAACCAGTTGTTGACTTGGTGCGATGTGTTGAGACGGACAGTCAGACGGCGGTAGTTTGATCCGATGATTGTACCTTCTTGCGAGTACCAGCTGCCACTCAACGAATATGTCGTCTTTTTGCTGCCACCGTCGATAGAAAGGTGGTAGTTTTGTACGACAGCATTTTGGAACACTTCATCCTGCCAGTCGGTGTTGACTGAAGAATAATCGAATCCTGTCGGGTTTTTGTCCGGATCGTAAACGGTCGGATAGTATTTTGCGGTTCCGAGCACGAATGTAGAGAGCCATTTGTTGAAGCCCTGTTGAGCGTAGTATTTTTTTTCAGAAGCTGTTCCGTTGATGGCTATTTTCGTGTCTGCAAACTGGCGGGCATCCATCACGTCGAGCTTGTTCCAGCGTTGTTGTACACCGACGTATGCGTCAAGTGTCACGCGCGTTTTTTCGTTTGTGTTTCCTGAGCGTGTAGTGACGATGATTACGCCGTTTGCACCGCGCGAACCATAGATGGCTGTGGCGGAAGCGTCTTTCAGAATTTCCGTCGATTCAATATCGTTCGGGCTAAGGAATGTGATGTCGTCGACAATCACGCCGTCCACTACATATATAGGAGAAGCCCCGTTGACTGTACCGACACCGCGGATGCGCACTTCCGGAGCGGCTCCCGGTTGGCCGGAGTTGGAATTGATTGTCACGCCGGCAGCCTGTCCTTGCAAGGCGTTGGCGAGGCTTGCCGCCGGGGTTTTGGTCAGTTTGTCGGCATCGACTGTTGTGACAGCGCCTGTCAGGTCGCTTTTCTTCATGACGCCGTAACCGATGGCTACAACTTCGTTCAGAACATGCGATTCGGAAGCCAATGCAATGTTGATGGCACCCGCACGGTCGGCTTTCTTTTCTGCCGTTTCATGACCTACATACGAGAATTGGAGTACAGAACCTGAGGGTACGGAGATGATGTAACTTCCGTTGACGTCTGTTGCGACTCCCAACGCCGGGTTGCCTTTCACTTGCACTGTGGCGCCGATTAGCGGTTCGCCGTCGTCGGCAGAAGAGACAACTCCCGAAATTTTAATATCCTGCGCATAGGTAAACAGCGCAAAGGACAAAAAACAAAATAGTAAAATCTGTTTTTTCATAAGAGTTGGTATTTAATTTTAAAATAATTGCAGTTTTGGTTGGTTTGACACTGCAAAATTAGTTTAGAAATTATTGAATGTGCAAAAAAGTCACTCTCAAAAACTCAACAATATATCACAGATGGCACTACAAGGAGTTAATATATACAGCTAAAAGCCAGATAGACAAATAGATACATAAAATATGTTTTATAACATATTTATAATCTTGCCTCAACAACAAAGATTTCGGAACTTTGAACCGTGTTATTGATATGTAATGTTGACTACTATGAAAAATGAGGATAGATTTCTTCCCATTCCAGAGCTTCGCCTGATATTTCTTCTCGCCATATTCGGTTTTTGTATTGAATGTATGTATGCGGGCTATCCGCTCGTTCGCAATTACGGACGTTCCGAATATGGTGCCGGGACTCAGAACTGGTCGATACTGCAAGATAATTTCGGGCGGATGTTTTTTGCCAACAATTCAGGATTGTTGGTCTACGACAGTAAAAATTGGACAAAGCATCCGAATGGCAATTATACCGCAGTGCGCTCTTTGCTGCTCGACGAGAAGACCGGGCGGATTTATGCCGGCGGCTCGGAAGAGTTCGGCTATTATGCCAACGATTCGATTCGCGGGAGCTTTGTCTACAAGAGTCTTGTCGGAACTTTGCCTGAGAAGGACAGGCATTTTACAGAAGTGTGGAATATCCACCAGTCGGACGGGCATATTTGGTTTCAAAGCGACTTCTGCATTTTCCGCTACGACGGCAAGCAGACGCTGTCGATTCCATATAAGCATAAAATCAGCACGTCGGCTTTCATAAAGGGCAGGCTCTACGTCGCCTCGAAAGATGCGGGGGTCAGCATCCTTAATGGAGACGAGTTTAGCGATATACCCGGTTCGGAACTGCTTTGCGGCAAGCGGGTGTGTTCCCTCATTCCATTTCAGAAGGGGAACATTCTCGTCGTGACGGAGTTTGACGGACTGTTTCTGTATGACGGAGGCAAAATTTCCCCGTTTCCTACCGATATCGACTATTTTCTGAAAGACAATCAGGTGTTTTGCGCTGCCACCAACGAGCGGGAGATCGTGTTTGGCTCAGTCAACAAAGGGATTGTCATAAAGAATATTGCCAATTG
>USOC01000193.1 GCA_900556245.1 uncultured Prevotellaceae bacterium | reverse complement strand
TGTGATATAACGTTCGGCAGCATACGCTACTATTTCTTTCGCCTGCTCCTGGGTATAGAAGCCACCGTAAGGTTTGCCGTCGTATTCGCCGGAGTTACGTCCGATGACTGTTTCTGTCCTCTTGGAACCGATTTCTGTCAGCTTCGGATATTTCTTGATTTCCAGACGCCAGCCCTGGTCTTCGGTAATATGCCAGTGAAAACGGTTCATCTTGAACATTGCCATTATATCCAATTGCTTTTTGACAAACTCAACATCATGGAAATGTCTGCAAACGTCAAGCATCATACCGCGATAGCCATAGGCGGGCTTGTCTTTGACAACGACACATGGCATCTCCCACACAACTGTATCCACCTGCTTTTCACTTTCGATTTCTGCAGGTAAAAGCTGCATGACGGTCTGCATTCCGTAAAATACAGCCTGAGGAGTTTTACCGGCGACAGTGACCCCTTCCGGAGTTACTGTCAGTTCATATTCCTCTTCATCAAATGAAAGAGATTCATCCAACTGAAGAGATATTTTGCGGGATTTGCTCTGATCCCCCAATTGGAAACCCGTAGAACGCTCAATCTTCGATTTGAAATACTCGGATACAGGAGCCAATCGCTCATCATTAACAGTCAGACAAGTCTCTCCGTCTAGGACAAATGTCCCATCTTTTTGTTCCAGAGAAGCTGGCTCCGGCACAATGTGCAGGCCCTCATTATAGACCATCTTCGTTGCTTCCCGTCCACAAGAGACCAAAGCAAACAACAGGATAACGTAAATATAAGAAATGTATCTTTTCATTTTTCAGATATATTAAATTTTAATTTTCTCCATTGTTCAACCGGACATTAATTATCTCCTGATTGTGGACTTCTATTTCCAAAGTCTGATATCCCGGCTTTTTAAAAGCAAGAATCTCGAGATTTCCGGTTCTTATGGAAAAACGTCCGCGAGAATCGGTTTTTCCCAGACATTCGCCTGAACTTTTGGCATAAATCTCTACATTGTCGACCAAGGTAGCCTGCACATCTCGAACTTCTCCGGCTACATTCATTTGCCGGCTGCTTTTTATGGCTTTCTTTTTGACTTTATTGATTGTCGAAGGCTTGAAGTCTCCGACAATGACAGTCTTAGTCTGCAGAATATTGTCGGAAGAAGATCCCACCTGAAGTTCAAACTCTCCGGCTTCTACGACACGACGATTTGTCTCATCTACAATATATAAGTCGTCAACAGCCACCTTCAAGTCAACTTGCTGCGTTTCTCCCGGAGCAATTGTCACTTTTTTAAAGTTTCTCAATTGCTTGATTGGAGTAACAACTGAGCTTACCTTATCTCTTACATAGAGTTGCACGACCTCTTTGCCTTCTCGTTTGCCAATATTTTTCACATTGACACTCACGCGAATCGTATCGCCCAAATCATACCGCTCTTTATCCACCTCCATATCTTTATAGACAAACGACGTGTAGGTTAACCCATGACCAAAAGGCCACAATGCCTTAGGGCTGTCAAACACATAATCACGCCCCGGTGAAGTATAGCTACCCGGACTCTTATAGTATCCTTTATCAGAGGGCAGATAGTTGTAATAGACCGGCAAATGTCCCGTACTTTTGGGGAATGAGAACGGCAGTCATCCCGTCGGAGAAACCTCACCAAACAAAATGTCGGCTACCGACTCGCCACATCGTTCACCCGCATACCCCTGCACCTATATAGCCGGGATATTTTCTTTCTCCCATGAAATGGCAAAAGGCTTGCCCGTAACCAATACGAGAACAACAGGAGTACCCGTCTCATACACTTGGCGAATAAGTTGACTTTGCACACCTGTCAGATTCAAGTCGTTCAAATCAAAACCTTCACCGCATGTGGAACTTTTATAATCCCTCGCCAAAGCAGCACTGGCACTGCCACAGAACACAATAGCTACATCACTTTCCTGTGCCACAGCCACAGCTTCAGCAATCCCTTCCGAATTCAACGATACAAGGTCGCAACCTTTGGCATAACGGATTTCCGCCTTGTCACCGACAAGTTCACGAATTCCCTGCAACGGTGTTATTCCATCCTTGTTGCTGCGGGTCCACGTGTAGTCGCCAAACTGTATCTGATCAGCATTCGGACCGATAACAGCAATTTTTTTATACTTAGAAGCCGATAAAGGTAACAGATTGTTTTCGTTTTTCAATAAAACAGAAGATTCGTCTGCAATGGCTTTTGACAGCTTGACACCCTTTTCATCCTTCATTTTGCAATGAGCGTAAAAATCTCCGTAAGGATCTTCAAAAAGGCCCATCTTGAATTTGGCGTAGAGCACTCGGGCAACCGCCTGGTCAAGTACACTCTCTTCCATCCGGCCTTCCGCTATCAAGTCCTTTATATAAGGGTAGCAGTTGCTTGATGCCTCTACATCCAATCCGGCGGTAAGAGCCTGATAAGCGGCCTCCTTCTTGTCGAGTGCCGTATAATGAAACATCCGTAGCATTTCAATGGCCCCCCAGTCTGAATAGACATAACCCTTAAATCCATATTGGTTTCTCAATACGTCTGTCAGCAAATAATGAGAAGCCGAATTAGGCACATGATTCCATGAGTTGTAAGTCGACATCACTGCAAGAACGGGAACATTCTTAATCACCATTTCAAATGGCTTGAGATAAATCTCATGCAAATCCCGGACACCACATTCTACAGAAGCTAAGTTTAAACCGCTCAACGGATTTCCATGAGGTCCATAATGTTTTAACATCGGGGAGATACCATGATCCAGATAGCCTTTCACTTCGGCAATACCAAACAATCCGCACAATAAAGGATCTTCTCCAAAAGATTCCTCGACACGTCCCCATCTCAAGTCGCGCACGACATCAATACATGGAGCCAAAACCTGGTGCATCCCCTGAGCATGCAAGTCTTCTGTAATAGCCGCGGCCTTTTGATAGGCCAAATCCGTATTGAATGTACTTCCTAATGCCACGTTTTGAGGATAAATGACAGAACCCTCATGCACAGAACCATGCAAAGATTCAGCTACGGTAAAAATTGGAATTCCCAAGCGTGTCTTCTCAACCATATATTTCTGAATCTGACGCATATTCTTCTGACAATTTGCCCCTGTCAGAGGAAATCCTTCAACAAATCCCCAGCATAGACCGCCTGATGCCCCTTCCAACTTCTGCATATCAAGTTCTTGCTGGTTGAACAGGTCAGAAGAATGCAAATGACGAATTTGAGCGATTTTCTCATCAATGGTCATACGCTTCAACAAATCTGCCACACGATTTTCAATAGGTTGTTTCGGATCCTGATATGGCTTCTTTGCGGCAAAAGAAGATACAGCTGAAAAAATCAGACATCCGGCCACCAAAAGCCGAAACACCTTCTTTCTGCTTTCAAATAATTTCATTTTCAAATAGATTTTTACGTAAGTCAATGAGGGAGTCATTAATTAAGAACCACTTTCTGTACACTTGTTGCGCCGTCTACCGTAAAACGTACCAAATAGCAACCTTTTGACAAGTCAGACAAATCCAAATGGTTAGACGACGGATTGCTTACT
>USOC01000192.1 GCA_900556245.1 uncultured Prevotellaceae bacterium | reverse complement strand
AGCTTGTGCGCCGAGGGCGCGGGCTGTCTGGGACGCAAACGAATAGTAGTGGTTCTCTGTAGAATATGAGAAGTCGTCTTTCTCGCTTTCTGCCTCGATTCCATAGCCGCAGGTGATGGAGTTGCCGATAAATTCGATGCGCCGTTCGGGCAGTGTAGGCGCTGCCGCCGTTCCGCCGCTCTCTGAAAGGTAGAATCCTCTGAATTCGGGCTTCTTCTCGTAGCCTTCAATGGCATAGTAGACGCGCAGGCTGTGTTTGCCTTCCGAGAGACCTTCGGCGATGGTCACGATGGAGTCTTGTTCCGTAAAGTTGATTTTAAACGGGCGGTAGTCGTCGAGTTCGACCATAAAATAGCCGCTTCCGGGTTTTGCGCCCATTCTGATGCTGCTGCCGTAGAAATCGATGGCGGCGCTGACACCGGGGTAGGAAAAAGAGGGCGATAGGGGATTGTCGTGGCAGATGCGTCCTGTATAGGCGATGTTCGGATTGTCGGCCTTGACGTGGATGTCCTTGGCTTCCGATTGAGTTGTGCCGGAAAGAAGGATTCCGCTTATGACAAGGGCTTGGAATAAAGATTGTTTCATTGGATTTAATTCTATTTTTTACCGGTAATGATTGATTTTATGTCGTTTAGTTTGTTGAGCGCTTCCATTGGCGTCAGGTTGTTGATGTCGGTGTTCAGTATTTCGTCGCGTACTTGGCAAAGCACCGGGTCGTCGAGTTGGAAAAACGACAGTTGGACGCCTTTGTGTCCGCCTTCTGCCATTTCCGACAGTTCGTGGCTGATTTGGTCGCGGCTGTTGGACGATTCCAATTGTCGGAGCACTTCATTGGCGCGGTTGACGATGGTCTGGGGCAGACCGGCGAGTTTTGCCACGTGAATACCGAAGCTGTGTTCGCTTCCTCCCGACACCAGTTTGCGCAGAAACACCACTTTCCCGTCGATTTCCTTCACGGAAACGTTGTAGTTGGAGATGCGCTTGAACGTGTTTGCCATTTCGTTCAGCTCGTGATAGTGGGTTGCAAATAGCGTCTTGGCGTGGTAACGGGGATTTTCGTGGATATATTCGACGATAGCCCATGCAATGGAAATACCGTCGTAGGTGCTTGTGCCGCGGCCAAGTTCGTCGAAGAGCACAAGGCTTCGTTCGCTCAGGTTGTTGAGTATGGCGGCTGCCTCGTTCATTTCCACCATAAAGGTTGATTCGCCGAGTGAGATGTTGTCAGAAGCGCCGACGCGGGTGAATATCTTGTCGATGATGCCGATGCGTGCGGAATCGGCAGGTACGAAACAGCCGATTTGGCTCAGCAGTACGATGAGGGCGGTTTGGCGCAACAGCGCAGACTTGCCCGCCATGTTCGGTCCGGTGATCATCATGATTTGTTGCGAATCGTTGCCCAGACGGACAGAGTTTGAAATATAGGATTCGCCGGGGGGTAGTCGCTTTTCGATGACCGGGTGGCGGCCTTCCTTGATGTCGATGTCAAGCGATTCGTCGATTTCCGGACGGTTGTAGCGGTTTTCGATGGATGCTCGGGTGAAAGATAGCAGACAGTCGAGCCGGGCTATCAGCGACGCGTTGAGCTGGATGGCCGGAATGTAGGCGGCCACCGACATGATTAGCTCATTGAACAGACGGGTCTCGATGGAGAGAATCTTGTCTTCCGCGCCGAGAATGCGCTCTTCATATTCTTTGAGTTCCTGAGTGATATAGCGTTCGGCACTGACAAGGGTCTGTTTGCGAATCCATTCGGCAGGCACTTTGTCCTTGTGGGTATTGCGCACTTCAATGTAGTAGCCGAACACGTTGTTGTAGGCAATCTTAAGACTTGGAATGCCGGTAAGTTCGCTTTCGCGTTGTTGGATTTTCAGCAGATAGTCCTTGCCGGAATAGGCTATTTCGCGCAGCTCGTCGAGTTCGTCGTTGACACCGCTGCGGATGACGTTGCCGCGGTTTGTCGCGTTGGGCGCATCGGGATTCAACTCCCTTTCGATGCGGTCGCGTACGGAACCGCAGGCATTCAGCTGCTCGCCAAACGAACGGAGAACCGGATTCTCAGAATCCTCGCAGTAGGCTTTGACAGGCGCAATGGCGTTGAGGGCATTTTTCAGTTGCACCATTTCGCGAGGGGAAATGCGTCCTACCGCCACTTTCGACACCAGCCGTTCGATGTCGCCTACAAGTTCCAATTGTTTCTGGATGAGTTCCCTTCCATCTCGGTCTTTGAAAAAGTGTTCCACAACGTCAAGGCGGTCGTTGATTTGCTTTACCGACTTGAGCGGAAACAATATCCAACGGCGAAGCAGGCGTGCGCCCATCGGCGACACCGTGCGGTCTATCACGTTCAGCAGGCTTTTTCCGTCTTCGCTCATCGGTTCGGTCAGCTCAAGGTTGCGCACCGTGAAACGGTCGAGTCTGACAAATTTTTCTTCTTCGATGCGCGACAGCGAAGTGATATGGCTGATTTGCGTGTGCTGGGTCAGGTCGAGGTAGAAAAGCACTGCGCCCGACGCTATAATGGCATTGGGCATGTTGTGGACGCCGAACCCTTTCAGATTTTTCGTCTCAAATTGTTTCAGCAATCGGTCGTTGGCCGATTCGTCGGTAAACATCCAGTCATCAAGCTCGAATGTCAGGTATTTGGCCGTGAATGATTGGTCGAATCGCTTTTTGCAAGACCTTTCCACTAACACTTCCTTCGGAGAGAAATTGGCCAGCAACTTGTCGATATAGTCAATGGTTCCTTCCGCTGTCAGGAACTCCCCTGTGCTGATGTCGAGAAAAGCTACGCCACACGATTGCTTTCCGAAATGCACCGCTCCCAGAAAATTGTTTTCCCGATAGTCGAGCATATTGCCGTTGATTGCAACTCCCGGAGTGACCAACTCGGTGATGCCTCGCTTCACGAGTTTTTTCGTCAGTTTCGGGTCTTCCAGTTGTTCGCAGATAGCCACGCGTTTTCCGGCTCTGACAAGTTTCGGCAGGTAGGTATCAAGCGCATGGTGGGGGAATCCCGCCAATTCGATGTGTTGTCCCGGCCCGTTTGCCCGTTTTGTCAGGGTTATGCCCAAAATTTCCGACGCTGTAATGGCATCGGTAGAGAATGTTTCGTAAAAGTCCCCCACCCGATAAAGCAAAATTGCATCGGGATGCTTTTTCTTCATCTCGAAAAACTGTTTCATCAGGGGAGTTTCCACTATTTTCTTTTCTGCCACGATAGTTCTTTGTTTTTTAAGCCGTCTTTCAGAAAGACCCGCTTGTATGATGCAAAGATAGTGAAAGGTGAGGGCAAAAAGAATAAAACGCAGTTTTAATTCCTTTTGCCGAATCCCTCCTGTCAGCATGAAATTTATGTTTTGGAAGAGTAATTTAGACGTTATTTTTTGTATTTCTTGCTGAAAGACTTATCTTTGTGATATGGGTAATTCGGGCGAAAATATCAGAATCTCTGTCGTTGTGCCGGTTTATAATGCCGGTCGCTACGTCGTGGAATGCGTGCGTTCGTTGATGCGGCAGACTCTCAGCAAAGGCATAGAGTATATTTTCGTCGACGACTGCTCAACCGACGAAAGCCTGAGGCTGATTCGTGAAACAGT
>USOC01000191.1 GCA_900556245.1 uncultured Prevotellaceae bacterium | reverse complement strand
CCTGGGCAGAGCTGAAAAGTGAAAATGTCATCAACAACCCTGCTGTATATAATTTCAAATTCTTCATGATAATTTTTTTAAAGGAAGGGGGAATTTGGATTGGAATTTTCAATTCCCCCTTTCATAATTAGACTAACATAAAACTATATTCCTACTGTTTTTCCGGGAATTCAAATACTACAAATCCCGACTTCGCTGCTGATGCCATCATGCGCAAGTTTCCATCAGGACCGATTCCCCAGCCACTGTTTGCCGCCGGGGCCGAACAGTTGGCACCATCGAGAGAGTAAGTGAATACTGGCAGACGGTCTCCGGCTGCAAAATTAGACAACGCAATCACAGTGTTGGCTCCATTAGAAATATTATACACTTGGAACACTTGTGTCGGGTCTCCTGACCATGAACCGTTTCTTCCTGTCGTCAAAATCAGATATCGTTCTGCGTCGTATGTAATGATACGTGCATCTGTTGCCTGTTTGGGAGGATAATCGCCTTCAGGCATCTTGAACAGCTCGTTACCATCACGGTCGATAAGCATCAAAGGAGCTTGCGTACTGGTATAGACAAATTCTCCGGGCACACCGTCAACCTGGTTGACTGATGCATAATAAGGAGCCGATGTCTTCGGAGTTATCTGCGTCGGATTGCTTACTTGGGTAAATCCCGCCACATCAAAGCGAAGCATCTGAGTTCCATCCTGAGTTACGAAGAACATCGTACCATTTCCGCATACATCAAGGTTCACCGACATATTGTCGCCGAAACGCGCTCCTGCAACCGATGTATTGACAGCTTCACCATCAAACTCAACCAATAATTCCGGCTTCGCATTTTCATCTGTCCAATGGTAAACACGAAGAGCCTTATCTGCAGCGCCTACCCCTGTTGTCAAATTACAGATATAAATATGACCTTGCGACAAACGTCCCGCACTAATCAGATAAGTACCTCCGGCAATACCGTCTGTGCTAAGTACCTTTTCGTTTGGTGACCCGACCTTAATATCTTCAAACTTCAGAATCTTCGGGAAAATGCCGCCCTGACGCGATACTATCAACATATTCTCTCCGTCGAAATCCGCACTACGGGTGTTTTCTGCTGCAAAATCCGCCCACAAATCCTTGCCCAACGGATTATTGGAGAAGTCGTATGAAAATCCAAGTCCGAAATCAGCGCCAAACACCGGCTCTCCGTCAAACATAATGCGGTACTCGTTAGTCAGTCCCAAAAAGTCCATTTGAATCTTACCCGGATTATCTTCCGAAACTACATTTGAACTGCTTTCTGTCAATGTCACTTTCGTACGTTTGGGCAAACAGGAAATCTCCACCAACTCAACCGAACCTTTGCCGACACAACCAAGATAGACCGTCTTGTCAAGTTCGCTGATAAAAGCTTCTTTTTGCTCGCCGTCAGCTGTTTTAACCAACACTTTCTGGAGCAACGGCGTCTCTTTCGGAGCTTGTAATGCAACGTTTACATGATACGTCCCCACATTTTCTCCATTCAAGACAAGCACATCAGTGGAACCGGATACCACATCGTACGTCTCTTTATCCAATTTAGCTCCAAGCGACAACTTTCCGGAAAACTTCAGAGCTTCCACATCGCTTTCTGCAGGAATCGTGAAACTGACACTCTTCGTTGCTTCGTCGACTGTCCCGGCATATATTTCGGAACCCGACAAACCTCCATTCACCACATTCAGTTTATAAATAAAGACCTCTCCGGAAGGATTTTCCACATAAGGTTCTTCACTACAGGATGTCGAAAAAAGCATAGCACCCAATACGAACAATCCTGCTTTTATTAAGTTTTTCACGTTCTTCATCATTCTGTTTTTTGAATTATTCTTCATTTGCCCATTCTTTCGTCTGACTCAACGTATAGCCATTGTCCTTATAAAGTTGAATCTGATTTTTAGGAACAGGCTTCACATAGTTCTTATCCGTTGGAGCTTTGCGGGCTGTTCCTCGATTACAAAGAATAAAGCCTTCTTTTGCCCCTCCGTCGATATAGACTTCGGTCTTATTAGCCTTCGGATAATCACTATACTTTATATATGCACCATAACGAATATCCGGATTAAACTCATTGCACATATATTCGAGTTTTTTCCAACGCTTCAAATCGCTATAGCGAAGACCCTCGAAGCAGAGTTCAACACGGCGTTCACGACGGATTTCCCACAAAAGGCTGGGAACAGACGGATCGCGTTTCGGGTCATCGTAGGTCTTGCCGTTTACAGCCGGCATATCTCCTTGCATTTCCAAGTCTGGTAAAGTCATTCCTTTACGACGACGGATTTGATTGATTGAATTGTTCAGGTCTTCTTGAGTCAATTCGCCCAATTCGTAGCGAGCCTCGGCATAGTTGAGCAATACCTCGCTCAAACGGAGCACCGGGCAATCTGTCTCATTATTCTGCCCGCGATATTTCTGATCGCTGCTCGTTGCATTCTTGTCGTCCATAAACTTACGCATAGAATAGCCGGAAGTGGAATAATTAAACGGAGAGCAATCTTCTCCACGAATATAGAAGTTTTCTCGGAACGTAGCGGTCAGGCGCGGGTCACGATTCGCGAAGAAATCCGCAGCAGTCTTCGGCTGCCAGCTTTCATTCAAATGTACAGGCAAACCTTCTGATGTAAGATACGACTCCATCAACGCACGACTTGCGCCCGTCTGAGCCTCGGCATTGTTATAGGTCAATACGCAATGAGTCAATACTCCTCCAAGATATTTACGATAGAAAATCACCTCCGTATTGCCCAACAAGTCGTCGGAAGAGAACAATCCGTTATAATTGTCACTCACTTTAAATGACTTGTTATTCATTACAATCAGCGAAGCGTCTCGACTCATCTGCAGACACTTTTTGGCAAGTTCGGCATCGATGTTATGATACTTCAAGAACGTTCCCTCACGAAGCATCAGACGGGAAACCATCGCCGCCACCACATAACGGTTTATCGTCAGTTCGCCGTCGCCAGTCCGCACATGGTCGAGTGCGAATTGGAAGTCTTCCATTATTTTTCCGACAACGAAAGCACGCGGATCACGATCCTTATACATTTCTTCACGGTCTGACGGATCAAGACGCTTGTCAAACCAAGGCACATCACCATATGCAAATACCATCGTCGAATACTGCATACCCCGGAAAAAACGAGCTACCCCATACCAATGGTTTTGGGCTTCTTCCGTCAAACCCGGAACTGTCGAAATCTTCTCAAGCATATAATTTGACTTCCGGATTACGCCAAAATCCCAACCGCCATCACTATCAGGAACACGGATTGGCGTAAATTCACCCTGCACGTTCCAAGCGATATCATCGTTAAACGTATCACCGTTGCCATACGAAGACCCTCCAATAAGACCGGATGTCCCGTATCCATTAAAAAATGTCGCATAGAAACCGTAGGAATATGTCCTGATATGATCCTCATTCTGCCAGAACTCCGGATCGTCAATCGAATCGTACGGCGGACGGTCCAAAAAATCCTGACAAGAACTCAAGACTCCGACAATCGCCATCAATATGACCAATATATTAATTTTTTTCATTTTTACCGATTTAATAGTTAAAAGGATAATTG
>USOC01000190.1 GCA_900556245.1 uncultured Prevotellaceae bacterium | reverse complement strand
CGCAGGGAATGATTCTTTCTGCGGAGAACGCTGACGGTTCGCTTGTTGTCATCGGACCGCAAGGAGCGGTTGTTCCGGGGGCGCAAGTGAAATAAGCCATGTCGACATCTGCCGATACTGATATTAAAAAAACAAGCGGGAAATGCCTCACGGCGTTTCCCGCTTTTCCTTTAAAACCTATAAGAAAGAAAAAAGTACAGTAGTGTCTTTTATTGTTGTGAGTATTGTTGTTTTCCACAGTGGCAGTGGCTGGATGAGAACCATAGCTTCAGTCTCTGCCAGAAGCCGATTCCTTCCGTTTTGAAGTTTATCTTGATTGTGCCTGTTCGGTTGTTGAAAAACAATATGCAGTAGTTGAGCACCGCCGCCACTTCGCAGTCGGCAATTTCGAAACCTCTGATGCACGAGATGCGTATTTTCTTAAAAGGGCTGCAGTCGTCGAGCGAGCCTATGGTCATAAATTCGTCATCGAAAGAAATCTTGAAATGTTCTTCGCACAGCCGGCATACTTCGTCAAGCTTTTCTTTCGGCAAACCGTCCTTAGGCCTTTTCGTATGTTTGTATAGATATTTGATGGCAACTTTGTTAATCATAATGTTGTCTGTTTACAGATGCATTTCTGATATAATAATGAATTAAAGGTGCTTTTGGTTCAGAGAAGTGCCTATTTTTTTATTTTTTTCTTACTCGTAATAAAAATAAACGGGACGGAGAAGTGTCTCCGTCCCGTTATAATCAAGATGATTTAGGTCTTTATTTCAAACCGTCGATGTATTCGCGCATCTGTGGGTTTGGATTGATTGCATAGGCTTTTTCGAAATATTCCTTTGCCATCGGGGTATCTTTCTTTTCAATGAGATAGAAAGTTCCAATGTAGAGGTATGCTTCGCTGAGGATGCTGTTCTACTTGTCTTCAGTAAGGTCGGCATCTGATTCTGCGATTTCCACAGTTTTCAAGTATGCGTCGACAGCTTCTTGAGTTCTGACAGTTTCTCCGTTGAAGATACGGATGATGCGAGCCTTGCGTTGAACGACACGATAGTCTTTTTCAGCCTTGCTGATGACTGTGTCGGCTACAGCGATTGCTTTGTTGTAGACTTCTTGACGAAGTACTGAGTCCTGAAGAGTCGCAATGGCATTTTGATAGCGTCCTGTGAGGATGAACAAGTCGTTGAGGTCATAGCCATTGTTGTATTCGTTAGCGTCGATGAACTTTTGGTAGGCCTCAGCTGCTTTTACATAATATTCCGGGTTTTTGTTGTCGGCGGCAGCGGCAGCTGTATATGCGGCACTGATTTCCTTTAGAAGTTCTGTCTTTTTCGGATTAACTTTCAGCGCATTTTCAAAAGCTGCAACAGCGTCAAGGTCCTTGTCAAGGCTCATCAGAACGTTACCGTATGTAGTGTAGTCGTTGGCGGTGAAGTGATTGCTTTCGCTTTGAGGCGCTGCAAAGAAAGTATTGGCGCTTGCCTCTGCTTCCTGATAGTTCTCCGTTGCCGCAAGGTTGAGGAAAATCATACGTTTCATCAAGAAAGGAGAGTGGTTGGAAGCGAGCATCTGTCGAGCGATAGTGAGCGATTCATCGTAGCGTTCGCCGAAGTATAGGAGAACGACGTAACGCGCTTCGTCAGAAGGGAAGTGGTTTGGGTTGTCAACTACATTCTTATACTGTTCGGCAGCCATGGTCCATTGGTTGTTTTCGTAGTATTTCTCAGCAAGTTCGCGTTGAGCGAGCGCAGAGTTCGGGTTTTTGTCTACGATTTCCTTCAACTTGGCGATAGCAACGTCCGGAGCAAGGTGAAAATAGGTATTGGCATATTTCACATAAGCAATCGGGCGGTCGATGTCGTATCGGATAGCCATTTCGTAGTATCCGGCCGATTTTCCATAGTCTTTCTGGTCGGCATATATGTCGCCTTCAAAGATATAGATAGATGCTTCTTCCTTGTTGCTCTTTTTCGCTTTCTTCAGGAAGTCGTTGAATTCTTTTTTGTAGAGAATGGAGTCGGTCATATAATATGAACGAGCGATGTCGACTTTGACTTTCGCGTCTTTTTTGTCTGCTTTTTCAGCTTGCTTGAAAAAGTCTTTCGCAGCGTCCTTATTGTTGTTTTTCAACGCAACGGCACCTTTGCCGACATAGTTGAAAGCGTATTCCGGATTAGCCTGAATACCTGCATCGAAATGTTTTTCTGCTTCCGCAAGATTTCCTTTGTGGAGGGCAATCGATCCCAGATAGTAGTGGGCTACAGCCTTATCGGTCTGGGCGTCGTTGAGAGTCTCGTTGAGGACAATTTCCGCGTTGTCTTCTTGTCCGGCTTGGTAATATTCAACGCCATCGAGATAGCCATCGGCAAATCCTGTAAACGCGGAACCTGCCAAGAGCATACTTGCTAAAATAAATTTGAGTTTCATTTTGGTGTTTAATTATCGTTAGAGATTATTTTGATTATTCCTGTTGTATTGTCACGGCTCTTTCGGGCGGCATGTTTGCTGGCATTACGCCGGTATTGAGAATTACTTTCTGCCCGAGAATGCTCGTCAGAAATCCGTAGAAACCGTGTTGTAACGTACCGTTTGCGCCTGTGCTGATTGCATAGATGGTGCGGTATAGCGGGTAGTTGCCTTTGTAGATGTCGTATTGATAGGGTTTGAATGCGTAGGGCGAATCGTTTTTCCGAATGGGAATCACTTTGATGGCCTTGTTGTATTCGGTGCTGTCTGTCTCAAGGTTGTCCGACGATATCTCGTGGTCGACAACGGAAAGTTCCGCAAATTTTTGAAGTTCTTCGTTCGAGTAATTGTTTGTCTTGGCAAGGTCTGTCAAGTCGCGGCTGAGCCATGAAACACCGATGATTCCTATTGCACCCTTGTTTGCAGTGACAGCCTTGAAGACTTCTCCATTCGTTTTTTGGGCATACACATTGTTTGCGAAAGGCTTTCCGCCGGTCACGTTTTTCTTCATATATTCAACGGTGCTTGAGCCTTGGTGGTCGAATGTGACTGCTATCTTTCCCATTTTGTTGGGGGAAATTTCGTTCCAGTCTGTCGTTTTGCCTGTCAGGATGTCGGCCAATTGTCCGACCGACAGCATTTGAACCGGATTTTCCTTGTTGGCTATGATTGCAATGGCGTCGACTGCAATTGGACGGCAGAATGCGTTTCGTCGTTGCGTCTTGTGGTATTTCGACTGTTCGGGAGTCAAGGGGGAAGGCACGACAATCATGCCTACTTTGAGGTTGAGCAGGGAATCGATTGCAGCGCGTTCGTTAGTATAGACAGCGGAAATCATTGCGGCCGGATGTTTTAGTTCGAAGGCTTGAATCTCTTGTCGAATAATGTTTTCAACCGATTCATCGCATATGATTACGGTTTTTCCTGCGTCGGCCGAGTCCGGGGCACGTCGGCAAGATGTGGAAAAGAGCACACCTGCTGTAGCGACTGCCATCAGAACAAAAGATAGATACTTTTTCATAAGCTTATCTGTTGGTATAGTCGATTCCTTTTATTTGTCGGTATGCGCGGAATATGCCATATACGATAAACAGTGCGCCTAACAGTTGGGCAATGATTTGTCGGATTTCGAAATAGTTCATTTGCATTA
>USOC01000189.1 GCA_900556245.1 uncultured Prevotellaceae bacterium | reverse complement strand
TGGCCAGAGCACGTGATTTGTAATCTCGGGGTCGTTGGTTCGAATCCGACAAGAGGCTCAAGCAAAGCAACTTCATTTGTCGGGGTTGCTTTTTTTGTGCCCTATTGCGACCGGGAATTTGCATTTGGCAGGACCGGCGCTGATTTTGTGATGTTACGACAATGTGTTTTTGGGAAGCAGGAGTCCCTCTTCCCGGACGTGAAATTCTTTTGAGGCTTCGGCTTTTCTTCATTCCCTCCCGGATTGTTTTATCGGAGACACTGTTCGGAAAAAATGTTTTGAAAATATCTGATAAAAAAGCCGGGCGAATCTGCGGATTGCAGAAACACTCGGCTGTCAGTTTTCCGGATGGTCGGTCTTGCCTTATTTGGCTGTTTGCATAAATCGGAGTCCAACGCAGACTTGGTCGTAGTTCTCAAGGAGTTTTGCCATCGTTCCGATGGTTTTGGCATCTGTTTTGGCGGCGATTTTCTCAACTACACCCAGCAATTTCTTAACGTCGATGGTGATTGACATGTCATCTTTGCTTTTCAGGATGTAGGCCGTCAGTTCGCGTTGTTCTTTTTTGAGCTTTGACAGCCCGGAATTAAGTTTCATCGCAAACGATCCGTCGTCGTTTTTGACAAAAACGCCTTTGACCGGGATTTTTTTAATTTTGATGGTGAATTCGCCCTTTTCATTGATTGTCATTTCAGTTCCGTCGAGGTCCAGCTTTTCGTAGTACGGGCGGATTTTTTCTTCGGCAATGCCGGCAATCGCCGCGCCTCCGGCTTGTTCAAGCACATTCTCGGAGCGAAGGGAGACAGCCGGGTCAAACGCTTTCCACGTTCCTTTTAAGTCTGCCACTTCAAGTTTTTTTGCCGTGTTTTGGGCTACGGTTTCTTCGGCTATCTGTCCGAGTTTTTTCCCCCAGTCGCTGTTGAAAAGGTCTTTCAGCGAATCGGCGTTTGCGTTGGTCGGGGCAAGGGATGCTATTATGCAGGCACAGGCTGCCCATTTTTTGATATTATTCATCGTGTAATGTAATTTTTGTTGAGACAAAGTTACAAATAGGATTGCGAACGGGCAAAAATAAGCGAAACAACGCTTGATATTGACGTAAATTCGCATGAATATTAGTAACTTTGCACGCATTAAGACAAAACGATGAATTTATGAATGAACTAGCAACGAAATACAGTCCCGAAGAAGTAGAGGGAAAATGGTACGAATATTGGTTGCGTCATGACTTGTTCAAGTCGACGCCCGACAAGCGCGAACCGTATACTGTGGTTATTCCTCCGCCCAATGTCACCGGCGTGCTTCACATGGGGCATATGCTCAACAATACGATTCAGGATATTCTGGTGCGTCGTGCGCGAATGGAAGGAAAAAACGCTCTGTGGGTGCCCGGGACTGCCCATGCGTCGATTGCGACCGAAGCTAAGGTCGTGGCTCGTTTGGCGGCCAAAGGAATCAACAAGACCGACCTGACGCGCGAGGAGTTTCTCAAACACGCCTGGGAATGGAAAGAAGAGCATGGCGGCATCATCCTCGAGCAGTTGAAGAAACTGGGGGCATCGTGCGATTGGAGCAGGACATCGTTCACGATGGATGAAATCCGTTCGAAAAGCGTCATCCGTGTGTTTGTCGACTTGTTTAACAAAGGATTGATATATCGCGGAGTGCGAATGGTGAACTGGGATCCCGCTGCGTTGACGGCACTCAGCGACGAAGAGGTGGTCTACAAAGAAGAGCATGGCAAACTCTATTATCTGCGATACAAGATTGTCGGCGAAGATGGTTACGCTATCGTCGCCACGACTCGTCCGGAGACCATTATGGGCGATACTGCCATGTGTATCAACCCGAACGACCCGAAGAATGCCCATCTGAAGGGCAAGCGGGTTGTTGTGCCATTGGTAGGCCGCGAAATCCCGGTGATTGAGGACGACTATGTTGACGTCGAATTCGGAACAGGCTGTCTGAAGGTGACACCGGCCCACGATGTCAACGACTACATGCTTGGAGAAAAGCACAATCTCAAGAGCATTGACATTTTCAACGACAACGGAACGCTCAGCGAAGCTGCCGGTCTCTATGTCGGTATGGATCGTTTCGCCGTGCGCGAACAAATCGAGAAAGACCTTGAGGCGGCCGGCCTGCTGGAAAAGACGGAAGCCTATACGAACAAGGTGGGGCATTCCGAGCGTACAAACGCCGTTATCGAACCGAAACTCTCGATGCAGTGGTTCCTGAAAATGGACGACATCACGAAGCCGGCTCTCGACGCCGTGATGGACGATGATATCAAGTTTCATCCTGCCAAGTTTAAGAATACCTATCGTCATTGGATGACCAATATCAAAGACTGGTGTATTTCCCGTCAGCTGTGGTGGGGACACCGTATTCCAGCCTATTTCCTGCCGGAAGGAGGCTATGTGGTGGCTGAAACCGCAGAGGAAGCGTTGGCTCTCGCCCAAGAAAAGACAGGCAATGCCGCGCTGACGATGTCCGATTTGCGTCAGGACGAAGACGTGCTTGACACGTGGTTCTCCTCATGGCTTTGGCCCATTTCGCTGTTCGACGGCATTCTCAATCCGGACAATGAGGAAATCAGCTATTATTATCCTACAGCCGACTTGGTCACCGGTCCGGATATCATTTTCTTCTGGGTGGCCCGTATGATTATCGCCGGCTACGAATATAAACACGATATGCCTTTCCGCAACGTATATTTCACCGGTATCGTGCGCGACAAACTCGGACGCAAGATGTCGAAGTCGCTTGGCAATTCGCCCGATCCGCTGACGCTGATAGAGAAATACGGTGCCGACGGTGTGCGTATGGGACTGATGCTTGCCGCACCTGCCGGTAACGATATCCTCTATGATGACTCACTTTGCGAGCAGGGACGAAATTTCAACAACAAGATTTGGAATGCGTTCCGTCTTGTCAAGGGATGGGAAGTTGCCGATACTGCGCAGCCTGAATACGCAAAAACGGCCGTAGCGTGGTTTGATTCCGTACTCAACCGCACGTTGGCAGAGGTGGAAGACCTGTTCGGAAAGTTCCGTCTGTCAGAGGCCTTGATGGCAGTCTACAAACTTTTCTGGGATGAATTCTCATCATGGTATCTGGAAATGGCGAAGCCTGCTTATGGGCAGCCCATCGACCGCGCTACTTATGAAGCAACGCTGCGATTCTTCGATGTGCTATTGCGCGTGCTCCATCCGTTTATGCCTTTCATCACGGAAGAACTTTGGCAGCATCTGGCAGAGCGTACCGACGGGGAAAGCATCATGACAGCATTGCTCCCGAAGGCCGGGACGGTATGCGAGCAGGCGATTGCCGATATGGATGTCGCCAAGGGTATCATTGCCGGAGTGCGTACCATCCGTCTTCAAAAAAACATTGCCAACAAAGAGCAGCTCGAGCTTCAGGCCATCGGCGAGGCAAATGTGCCCGCATTGGCTGTGGTAGAGAAACTGGCCAACCTTTCGGCTGTCAGTCAGGTGACGGAGAAGGATGCGACTTCCGCGTCGTTCCTTGTGGGAACTGAGGAATTTGCGGTACCTCTGGGCAACAGCATCAATATCGAAGAAGTGTTGAAGAATCTTGAGGCCGACCTGAA
>USOC01000188.1 GCA_900556245.1 uncultured Prevotellaceae bacterium | reverse complement strand
CACCTCGCGTATTCAAGTTATAGTCATACTTGCGCCAGTCGCCCCTGACAAGTTCCAGAGTTGCGAAGCGCAAATGTGCCTCTTGCTTGAAATTCGTCATATACATACGGATGAAACGTATTGTGGAAAAGTCGGAAATCGAGCCGACAGCACGTGCATTTTCATTGTTTCTCAAAGGAATCTTATATTGATACCAAGTGACTTCCTTCGTAGAACCGTTGGCAAGCGGCACTGTTGCCACTTGCTTGTCTGTGATATAGCCGCGACCCACTTCCATATCCTCGCGATGAAGCGAAACGTGATATTCGTAATAACGCTCATATTCGTTCAGCGTATTGTCTTGATTGATATCCTCCACGTCTGGCACACTGCGCGACGACTGATAGAGCGCGTCGCTGCGGTCATCGTCTCCAAGGGAATTGCCTTCCGTTCCGTTATAGCGCTTATAGCGTTCAAGA
The DNA here is from genome assembly GCA_900556245.1 of uncultured Prevotellaceae bacterium. Lineage (GTDB taxonomy): Bacteria > Bacteroidota > Bacteroidia > Bacteroidales > Muribaculaceae > Limisoma. The sequence goes on along the minus strand of USOC01000188.1, from coordinate 3,163 downwards.
ATGGTCTTGCGCTGCTCGTCGTAGTCATACCCGCGGAAATAATGATAGTTGTCGCCCGCCGGATCGTTGAACGGAGAGAACTGGTCGGCTTCCATTTCCGCTATTTTTTCCGGTGACAATTTTTGGCGTAAACGGGCCAGATAGTCACGATACGTGGAAAATTCAAACTCCTGATCCGTGCGCAAGCCGTTCAGTCCGACATCCTGATTCTTTCGCGCACCGGGAGTATTGTCAAACGCATAGGTCAGCGAAGTTTCCATCGGAACACGTCCCCAAACGGTCTCGCGCGTCTTTGCGGTCGAACCGTCAGTCGGCATTCCGTTTTCATACGATTTAAACCCGTCTTTAAGGATGTCCTCACTCACCTCTCCAAGGTTGAAATAAAGGTCACCGCCTTCATAATCGGTGGCATTTTCATCGGCAAACGGATCCATCATCCAGAATTGGATGTATTCCACATTCGATGTCTCGAAATTCGTATTGTCGAGCTTGCGCATGATTCCGCCCCAACGACGTTCCGGATTAAGCAGGTTGAACTGGTCGTCGACATTTTCCGCATCAAGGTTATACGGACCTCGCTCTGTCGGATAATAGGACAAATTGAGCGTCTGAATAGCCGCCGCTTCTCCATAGTTCAGTTCACGGTTCGGCCAGATTTCACGCGAAGTCACCTCCCGCACCCACGGACTTGACAGCTGTTCAAGATCATTTTTAATGTAGGCCGGGCACAACGATGAATTTTTCTGAGTGAACATTCTGTCAACATAATACCATGCCAGAAGCGCCCGGTTTTTGCCATAAGCGATGTCGTTCGACAAGCCTGCCTCAGGGAATCGCCCGCCGGCCGGATCATAGGGTGTCGATGCCAAAAACCACGAATACGGAGAACGAATGTCAATGGTGTTCTGAGAGGTCTCAAAGTCGTCGAGATAAGAACTGCCGGAATTGGTCCCCGTTTTTTTCTTGTGCGGTATCAATTGAGCGAACTCTCCCTGCACGCTGATTGTAGACGGGGCTGTCGCATTGACCGTCGGAATCACATTGAGCAAGTTGGTCAACCACATGAAGTTTTTGTTATAGGAGAAATTCATTCCCCAAATGGTGTTGTTGATCAGCTCGTCGCCAAGACTCACTTTTTCAGTCAGCGGCTTCTCCGAGAAGTGCATCAGCGTTGCCCCGATATTGAAGTCTTTGTTAAAGGCATAGTTCATGTCAAGACCTACCAACGTCTTGCGCTGTGTGCTGAACATCGACTGGTTTTCAAGCGACACACTGATGTTTGTTCCCGAATCAATGATACTTTGGTTCGTGATTGTCACGATTCCCATATTATAGTCTACCGTATAGTCACTGTTTTCTGTAAGCGTCACGCCGCCGGCCGTCACAACGACAGAACCGCGAGGCACGTTCATCGCATTCAACCGGATCGTTGAGCCGGACGATGCCTGATATTCTCCCTGCAGAATAAACTTGTTCTTGTCTTGGAACTGCTTGGCAACGGTCTGCGTGGAATCGTAAAGTTCAAAATAGCAGAATTTCTTCGCCTGTTCCTTGTCGGTTATCTGCGATTCCAGGTAGGAACCGAACGGCTCTACCACCGGGAAGATGACTTTTCCCTGCGACGCAATCACCGTATATCCCTCTATAAAATCATAAAATCCATCCGGATTGTTCTCATTGTTCGAATCCAGCCTGTCGACATTGAGGACGCGAATCAACGGCTTGTTGCGAATCGGATCAACCGGCAAGTACTGCACGGCTACACCCGTGGAGTCACTCAGATATTTCACATCCAGACGGAATTTCTCTTTCTGCACCTGATAAGCGCCAAGCGAATAGACGTTTTTCATCATCAAGTCCCAATTGGCGAACTTGGGGGAAACGGTTGACCCTTTCAGCATTTTGACAAACAGAGCCTGACTGCTGTCGGCAATGTCGTTGGAAAATTCTCCCACTTGATAGACTTTACCCTGATAGGTATACTCGAAGGCAACGGCCAACACTTCGTCGGCATTGAGCGCCGAATTCAGAGAAATGTAACCCAGTGTCGGATTAAGTTTGTACTCGGACGAAGTCAGCAACCGTGCGCTCTCCACCTTCTCATAGTCACGTCCTCCCTCAATGCCATAAGCCGACAACGGATCCAACGCCTGCGACACTTGCGAAATCTGCCGGGCATCAGGATAATTCGTCTTGATTTCCGACAAAAGATTGTTGGCCGCATTCCGAGTGATAGGCATCGAGGCATCAGGTTGCCAATGGTTGCTCGAAAGCACGCGATTTTCTCCCAAATCCATAAATCCGACAATGTGCCGCGCCTCATTATAGGTGCCCCGCTGGTTTGTCACCCACACCTCGATACGCGTAATTTTGATGCCCGACGAAACGTAGGGCAACTTCGATGCAAACTGGTCATAATTGTCTCTGAAATAATGCCCGAGAAAGAAATGCCGGTTTTTGTCATAGTCATCGGCGTTTATCGAGAATTCTGTCGTTTGCGCTCCGCCTTTGGTATTGACAGTCTGTGACTCTGAATTTTGTTGCGACACCAATGCGGAAATTGTAAATTTGCCGAACTGGAGCTTCGTCTTCAAGCCAAACAATGCCGTGCTTCCCTTTATGAGCGACGAGCCGGTTGTCATCGACACGTTGCCGGCCTCAATCGACTTGATGATTTCGTCTTCCTTGCCTTCATACTTAAGTTTCAGATTTTTTGAGTCGAAATCAAACGTCGCGTCTGTATTATAGGTCATGTTGAACTTCAACTTGTCCCCTACCGAGGCATCTACAGTAGCCTGAATCTTCTGGTCGAAATCGAAGTAAGTCTTGCGCCGAGCGCTGGCAGGCAATGCCGGATTGTCGGTTTTGTTCGATTTGACTCCCATCTGTACCTGCACCGACCCCTGGGTTTTCAATTGGACGCCACCTGGTCCAAACACCTTTTCCAACGGGCCTAACGCAAACTTCATATCGAAAATATTAAACTTCTCCTTGCCTTTGTTTTCATAGAGTTCGGCATTTTTCTTGCGATAGTAGTCCATCATCGAATTGCGCATCTCCATATTGTTGTAGTCGGAGGCCGACAGGATAAAGGGAGTGCTGATTTCGCGATCGCCCACCTTCGTGTGAATGATGTACGTATCCGTCTCGTAGTCGTAGACCG
>USOC01000187.1 GCA_900556245.1 uncultured Prevotellaceae bacterium | reverse complement strand
CTTCAGGATGGGCTTGAACCAACGACCCCATGATTAACAGTCATGTGCTCTAACCAACTGAGCTACTGAAGCAGGTTTGCGTTTCAAATTTGCGTTGCAAAATTAGGATGGATTTTTGATATATGCAAGAGTTCTTGCTGAAAAAATCAATATTTTTTTCAAAAGAGCTTATTTTCGGGCACTTTAGAAGCGGAAATTAGTGCAAAATCGCTAATTTAGCGGTCTGAATAGATTAAGCAAATAAATAATATGAGAAATAGAACCGGCAAATGGGTAGCCGTGGCCTTGTTGGCTTTGTTGGCACCCTCGATAATATTTGAAGCGAAGGGAAAAAGCGACGATGCTTCCGCCGCACGCAATCTGACGGTGTTCAACGCCATTTATAAGGAATTGGTGGCGCGCTATGTCGATACGGTTGATGTGGATGCCGCCATCACGACGGCCGTCAATGCGATGCTTGCCAAGCAAGATCCCTATACGGAATATATTCCGGCATCCGACCGCGATGATTTTATGGCGATGTCGACGACCGGTGAGTATGGTGGTATAGGCTCGGTAATCATGCAGCCGAAAACGGGGGGAGTGGTCATTTCCCAACCCTACGAAGGAAGTCCGGCCGCTTTGGCGGGTTTGCGCCCGGGCGACCGTATTATCATGATTGACAATGACTCGACCGTCAATTGGACCTCTTCTCAAGTGAGCGAACGGCTGAAAGGTCAGGCCAATACGACGGTGTGCGTCAAGGTCGACCGTCCGTATGTCACAGACAGTATTCTGACGTTCAATATCGTCCGGAAAAAAATCCAAATGCCTTCAGTGCCCTATTACGCTCTGCTTGAAGGAGGCATTGGCTATATACAGTTGACGAAATTCACGGAGACATCACCAGAGGAGGTGAAAACGGCGCTGACTTCGCTTTTGAACGACAAAAGCGTGAAGTCGATTGTGCTCGACTTGCGCGGAAACGGGGGAGGATTGGTGGAAAGTGCCATTCAGATTGCGAATTTCTTTGTGCCGAAAAACACGGAAATCATTCGGATGAAAGGGCGTGAGAAGACAGAAGAGCGTATCTACAAGACTACTCAGAAGCCCATTGCCGCCGACATTCCGCTCTGTGTGCTCATCGACGGAGGTTCGGCTTCGGCATCGGAGATTGTCACCGGCGCATTGCAGGATCTGGACAGAGCCGTCGTGGTTGGCACACGCTCGTTTGGCAAGGGATTGGTACAGAATACGATAAGTCTTCCGTTCGATAATATGCTTAAGGTGACCACTGCAAAATATTATATTCCCAGCGGTCGACTGATACAGGCCATCGACTATTCCAACCGGGAGGAAGACGGATCGCTCAAGCGTGTTCCCGACAGTCTGACGACAGTCTTTAAGACGCTCCACGGTCGTGAGGTGCGCGACGGTGGCGGCATCCAGCCTGACATAACGGTAGACTGGGGCAAGGTGAGCCGTCTGACATATAATATTTTTGTAGACAATTGGGCGTTTGATTTTGCCAACAGATATGCCGCTACGCATCCGACGATACCTTCTGCAGAGGATTTTGTCGTGACCGACAGCATCTTTGCCGATTTCAAGCGTTCGATTGACCCGAAGAGATTCAACTACGACAAAGTGTGCGAACACAGCCTTGCGGATCTTCGCGAGCTTGCGGAAGTGGAAGGTTATATGAATGATTCGACGAAGCAGGCTTTTGCCACGTTGGAACGGTTGTTGAAACACAATTTGGAGCAGGATCTTGACAATAACCGGAAAGCCATTGCGGATTTGATTGCTCCGGAGATTTTGAGCAGGTACTATTATGAGCGCGGACGCATCATCCAGTCGCTCAAAAACGATGTCGGCCTGGAAGCCGCCAAAAAGGTGCTCAACGACCCGGCTGAATACCGCAGGATTCTTTCTCCGGCACCGAAAGAGCAAGAAGAAAAGAAGAAATAGGAAATAACAGTATCCGCACCGCCAGTCGACAGGCGGTGCGGTGTGGTACATAGAGGATGGAAATATCGGAATTATGCAGCTTGCTGATGCCGCCGGTCAGGGAGAAGGCGTTGGCGGAGATAATCAAAGACAAGCGTCTGAAACGGATTGCACTGAACGGATTGGTAGGTTCGGCTCCTGCCGTCGTGTTCTCTCGGTTGCCGCGGATGAAGAGTCCGTATATCGTTGTGGCCAATGATCTCGACGAGGCAGGCTATCTTTATAACGATCTTTGTCAGATTCTCGGCGAAGAGCGCGTGCTGATTTTTCCGTCGGGCTATAAGCGTGACATTAAGTACGGGCAGGAAGACGCTCCTTCGCAGATTTTGCGTGCAGAGGTGTTGAGCCGCTGGGACAGTGGCGACGTCAGTCTGGTTGTGACTTATCCGGAGGCGCTTGCCGAGAAAGTGGCGCAGCGGGAGCGTCTTGACGAGTGTCGGATGCGATTTGTCAAAGATGGAACAGCCGATTTGATGCAGACGGCGATTAAGTTGCGCGAAAACGGGTTTGAAGAAGTCGACTACGTTTATGAGCCGGGACAGTTTGCCGTGCGCGGTTCGATTCTCGATATTTTTTCCTTTTCCAATGAGACACCTTATCGAATCGACTTTTTCGGAGACGACATCGAAAGCATCCGTACGTTCAACATCGAAACCCAATTGTCGGAACGGCAGGTCGACGAAATTACTGTGGTCAACAATCTGAAGCCGGAGTCCGGCGGTATGTCGTTGCTCGAATTTGCAGGGAAAGATACTGTCGTGCTGCTTCATGACCCGGAGTGGCTGTCGTCGAAGGTGCGGGCCGTTGCGTCCGAAACAATCTCCGAAAGTGCGCTGATTGCCAAGGAGGGAGATTCCAATGCCATGCGCAATGTTGTCGATGCCGACGCCTTCTGCTCGGCATTGGAAGCAATGCGGCAGGTGGACTATGCCGTGGGAGAGAAAAAGCATAGCGATGCGGTATTGTCGTTCGACACTTCGCTGCAAGGACTGTTTCATAAGAATTTCGATATCATCAGTGAGTCGTTGAAAGGTTTTGTCGAACAAGGATATACGCTCTATGTGTTGTCCGACAGTGAGCCTCAGTTTGAGCGTTTGCGTGTCATATTTGAAGACCGGGGGGACAAGATTCGCTTCGTTCCGGTGTTGCGGACGCTCCATGAGGGTTTTGTCGACAACCAGCTGAAAATTTGTGCGTTCACCGACCATCAGATTTTTGAAAGATTTCATCGTTACTCGCTGAAAAGTGACCGCGTGCGTTCCGGAAAACTGGCGCTTGCGTTGAAAGAACTGTCGCAGATTGAAGTTGGTGACTATATAGTGCATGTCGACCATGGTGTCGGTCGTTTCGGCGGACTGGTGCGCACGACCATCGGAGGCAAGACGCAGGAGATGATTAAACTTGTCTATCTGAATGAAGACAAGATTTTCGTATCCATCCATTCGCTTCACAAACTGGCGAAATATCGGGGGAAAGAGGGTGTGGAGCCACGGCTTAACAGGCTTGGCTCGGGAGCTTGGAACCGAATGAAGGATCGCACCAAAAGCAAGCTCAAGGACATTGCGCGCGACTTGATTCGACTCTATGCCGCCCGACGGCAGGAGAAAGGGTTTGCCTATTCGCCCGACGGCTAACTGC
>USOC01000186.1 GCA_900556245.1 uncultured Prevotellaceae bacterium | reverse complement strand
GGTATACCGTAGACTGCCGCCTCGTTAATGTTATGGATGCCGTCGCCGAAACCGCCTCCGACATAAGCCACCGTAGCAAACCGATAGCTCTTCGACAGGATTCCGAAACAGTCAATCACCAAACAGTCGGCTTCTGCCGCCTCTTCAGGAGTTGTCTTCGTATACAGCACATACGGACGCTTCAACTTCTCACAAATTCCCGCCACACGGTCTTTCGACAATTCATGAGGAGCAAGCACCATCTTCATTTCCGGATGGCTGTTGAAAAACGGTATCAGAAAGGCTTCGTCTGGCTCCCAGGAACTGCCGGCAAATAACGTGAAAGAACCGCGGGAAAACGATTCGACAATCGGCAGGTCAACTTTGTGGTCGAGAATATCAGTCACGCGGTCAAAACGTGTATCGCCGCATATTTCCACATTGTCTACATCAATCGACGCCAACAAGCCTGATGACTCTTCGTCCTGGACAAACAAGGTCGTGTAGCACCGCAGCATGCTGCGGAACATTCCTCCGTAAGACTTAAAGAACATCTGCGTATTGCGGAATATGGCGGAAATCAAATATGTCGGAATGCCTCGTCGCTTCAATTCAGACAAATAGTTTCCCCAAAATTCATACTTCACAAAAATCGCCATCTCAAGATTGACCGCATCGAGAAAACGCCTTACCAAGCGGGGCTTGTCAAAAGGCAGATAGCAAATCACATCGGCCTGCTGGTAATTCTTGCAGACCTCATATCCCGACGGAGAAAAGAACGTAAGCAATATCTTTTTCTCTGGATGACACTGCTTGATCATCTCAATCAACGGACGTCCCTGCTCAAATTCGCCGAGCGACGACACGTGAATCCATACATAACGGGAAGCCTTGTCAATGCTTTCCGAAAGAATATCAAACGTCCGTGACTGTCCTTCTCTCATCAGCCGCGCTTTCCGATTGCGAAACGACGCAATGCGCACGCCAAACGAATATGCAGAAATACCGAAATTATAGATAGGATTCATCCTTTGAAAAAATTGCGTTATACTAAAAAACGGCTTATGCCGAAAAACACTGCATAAGCCGTGACCCATATTTGGCTATTCCGCCACTTTTATCGTGTCGATGCCTCGACGAATGCGACGCACGGTTTCTTCCTTGCCAAGCAATTCGGTTATGTCAAACATGTGCGGTCCCTTGCATTCGCCCACGACTGTCAGGCGGAAGGCATTCATCACGTTACCCATATGATAGCCTTTCGACGTAATCCAGCCAAGCACAATCTCCACACTCGGCGCCGACGTGAAATCATCGATTCCTTCAAGCACACCAATCAACTCTTCCATCAATTGAGGCATTCCTTCTTTCCATCGCTTGCGCACATCTTTTTCAGCATAGGACTCCGGAGCTTCAAAGAAAAATTTCGACTGCTCCCAAAGGTCGCGAACAAAATTGATGCGCCCCTTCACCAATGCAACAACGCGCGCTACAAAAGCCTCGTCGGCGTCGCCATGCCCTTTTTCTGACAGCAGAGGCATATAGAGCGCTGCCAATGCCTCATCGCCCAGTCCCTGCAAATATTTATGGTTAAACCATTTGCCTTTCTCAAAATCGAATTTTGCGCCACTCTTGCTACAATGCTCAAACGAAAACGCCTCGATAAGCTCATCCATAGAAAGTATCTCTCGGTCATCTCCGGGATTCCAGCCAAGCAAGGCAAGGAAATTGATTACCGCTTCCGGCAGATAGCCCGACTCACGATAACCTGTCGACACTTCTCCCGACTTCGGATCTTTCCATTCCAACGGGAATACGGGGAAACCCAGACGGTCTCCGTCGCGCTTGCTCAATTTGCCTTTTCCGTCAGGCTTGAGAAGCAACGGAAGGTGAACGAAAGCAGGCATCGTATCGGCCCAGCCGAAGGCCTCGTATAGAAGCACGTGAAGCGGTGCGGATGGAAGCCATTCTTCCCCGCGAATCACATGAGTCACCTCCATCAAATGATCGTCGACAATATTGGCCAGGTGGTAGGTCGGGAGATCGTCAGCCGACTTGTAGAGCACCTTGTCGTCGAGTATAGACGAATTGATGATAACCTCGCCGCGCACCAAGTCGTTGACTTTAACATCGCGATTAGGCTCTATCAAAAAGCGCACCACGTATTTTTCGCCACCGTCCACAAGACGCTTCACCTCTTCTGCAGGCATAGTCAGCGAGTTGCGCATCATGCCGCGCGTCTTGGCATCGTATTGGAAATTGGAAATTTCCGCGCGCTTTGCGTCCAATTCTTCCGGCGTGTCAAATGCAATATAGGCTTTGCCGGCCTCAAGCAATTGGTTCACATACCGACGATAAATGTCGCGACGCTCCGATTGACGGTAAGGTCCGTAAGAGCCGCCTTCTCTGACGCCTTCGTCAAACTTGATGCCAAGCCATGAAAAGGCCTCGTTGATATAGTCTTCCGCTCCCGGCACAAAACGGTTGGAGTCGGTATCTTCAATTCTCAAGATGATTTCTCCGCCGTGACGGCGTGCAAAAAGATAGTTGAACAATGCCGTACGGACGCCCCCGATATGGAGCGGACCGGTCGGCGACGGGGCAAAACGCACCCTGACTTTCCTTTCCATCATAACAATCTGTTAAAAAATATTTTGCAAAGTTATGAAAAAAACCTGCATATCCGCTATAATAGCATCAGGTTTTCTGATTTAACATCAGATTTTTTGCCAAAAGCCCTGCGCTTTTCCTCTACCTTTCTTATCTTTGCCAACAAACAGACAAAACCGACATTTATGAAAAGACTACACTCTCTACTTGCGATGCTTGCCATATTGGTAGCGACAGGTATGTTCTTCACTTCTTGTGAAGACGACGACGAAAACCAGATGATTTACATCTACGGATTCAGCGACGTGCAATTCTCTGCATCAAGCGACAGCGAATCAATGCCCAACGAAGTGCTCGAAGAAATGCAAATCATTGAAGACGCTTTCAAGAAACAATTCAAGGGAGCAGAATCCCCGTTGCTGATGTTCGGACCGGCGGAAGAATGCGACAAGCAAATGCTCAACTCCTGCAAGTTGGCCGAAGAGGAGCTAAACGGACAAATATGGCAATATGGCACTTACACGTACAGCGTAACCAACACGACGACAAATCAGACAGTCTACAAGCATACGTTTGCAAAAGCTGAATAAGCAGCAACAGAAAATACTGCAGCGACAAGCATCCGCCCGCAACTCTTTCCGTAATGGGGGAATCTGTTGCGGGCGGATATCTTTTTTCTGAAAACCGTAAGTCAGCTGTCAAATTGAAAACGGCAGCTTGCCTGCATAGTCGCGATCGGGCACTGTCGCCACTACCGCCGCATATCCTTGTGATATCCAATAGAGGTCGGTATCTGTCGATTCCGGCTCTTCGTTGACATAACGCCCTGTCAGCAAATAAAACTTCTTACCGGACGGGTTGGTATATTCCGCAAATTCTTCCGACCAATGGCCTTTGCAGGCACGCGCTCGCTTCAACCCAAGGATGCGCCCGCCTTTAGGCATATTGACGTTCAGACAGACCCCCTTTGGCAATCCATGAGCCAGCACTTCTTCCGCCATCCGACGCACATGGGGCATACAGGCTTCAAAATCGACCGCCGTCGGACGATGAGTGACAAGAGAAAATCC
>USOC01000185.1 GCA_900556245.1 uncultured Prevotellaceae bacterium | reverse complement strand
TTTTGCATAAAGGCACGGAATGTGAGCCTGAAAATCGAAAATATAGAAATATGAGTATACGAAAAATCGTCCTGTCACTGTCGCTTTTATCATTGCTGGCTTTCCCTGCGCAGCTTTCGTCGCAGACATCGGGCAAGGTAGAGCCTCTGTTCGAATATCCGCAAGTGCCGGACAAGTTGACAAAAGTGAATATGCGCTCGAATTATATGGTCGAACACCTCTGGGACAAGTGCCGGCTTGATAAAGACCCGATTTCCAACCTGGAGTCGTTCCACGAGACATTTACCGACTATTTGTCGTTCTTTGTGCTTGCAGATCGGAATGTAATTGAAAAATCGATAGAGCGGTATGTCGACAAGGTGTCAAAAAATGCCGACAATCTGAATCTGACGATCGGAGTGTTGAATGCGGAAGTGCTCAACATTCGCAGCCAGTATTGCAGCGACGATGTCTATCAGATATTTGCCAAGTATCTTTTGGAAAACAAGCGCGTGCCTGATGACTTGAAAGAGCGGGTGAAGGCAAACGTGAAAGTGCTTTCCAATTCAGCTGTGGGAACAGTGATGGGTGATATGCCGTTGGTGAAGTCGCCGACGGAAGCGACTACGCTCTACGGGCTGACACCGGAATTTACGTTGCTTTTCTTCAATGCGGAAGGTAATATCGACAGTTCGATTTATAAAGTGCGGCTAAGTGCGAATCTGGCCGTCAACAATCTGATTTCAGCCGGAGTTCTCGCCATTGTTTCCGTCCTCCCTGATGGCGAAGGCCTTGAAGAGAAGGCTGCCGCAGAGCCGAACAACTGGAACGTCGGCAGATTGGCGGATTATTCGAATGTCTATGATATGCGTATTGTGCCGACTGTCTATCTTCTCGATAAGGAAAAGAAAATCATTGAGAAGTTTCTGCAGGTCGACCAAGCGTTGCAAATATTTGAGGGTATAGAATATTCAAAGAACAATAAACAATGAAACGCAGACAGTTGAGGCGGATATTTGTTGCCGAGACGGCAAGGTCGTATGGCAACTTGTCGCGGTTTTTCATCCGCGTTTTTGCCGGAATCATGTTTTTGCAATTCGGCATCCGTCAGGTAGCCAATTTCGATTTCTTTGTGCGTTGCTTCCCCGACTTGCTCGGATTGGGTTCGGAAACGACGCTTATTGTGATGATAACGATAGAATTGCTGTTTTCGACTTTTCTTATCTTTGGCTTTCTGACACGGCTGTCGACGATACTTCCGATAGTTTCGATGGCAGTGGCAGAATACCATATCATGGCAAAGGATCTGATTGAGGTCATCAATTCACTTCCATCTGGCGAAATAACGCTGATGTACAGTTTACAATTGGGCTATGTGCCGATGTTGTTTGTCGGGATGTTCGTATTTATTTTGCTGGCAGGTCCGGGAAAAATATCCGTCGACTATTTGCTGTCGCTTTATTTTACGAACAAAGAGAATTTGAACGAATTGAATTTTTTAGATTGAAAACAAAAAAATGAAGATAGCCGTATTGATTTCAGGCGGTGTCGACAGTGCGGTGGTCGTGCATCGGCTCAAGGAGCAAGGCCACGACTTGTCGCTGTTCTACATTCGCATCGGTATGGACAACGGTGAAGGAGACTGCTCGGCAGAGGAGGATATAGAAATGTGCACGAGCATTGCGCATCGCTACGGGCTTCCTCTTGAGGTCGTCTCGCTCCACGAAGAGTATTGGGAGAATGTGATGGAGTACGCGCTGCGAACGGTGCGTTCCGGCTTGACGCCGAATCCTGATATGATGTGCAATAAAATGATAAAGTTCGGATATTTTGAGGAAAGATGGGGACATGAGTTTGACAAGACTGCTACCGGTCACTATGCAACGACAGATTTCATCGACGGCCGTCATTATCTGGCTACAGCGGTCGATCCGGTGAAGGATCAGACAGACTTTCTCGCACAGATTTCCTACGAGCAGTTGTCGCATCTGATGTTTCCCATCGGTTCGCTTCCGAAAGAGGAAGTTAGGCGCATTGCCATTGAATCGAAGTTGCCCAACGCTTTCCGAAAAGACAGCCAGGGTATCTGTTTCTTGGGAAAAATCAATTACAATGACTTTATCCGTCGCCACCTTGGGGAGAAAAAAGGCAATATTATAGAGATAGAAACCGGCAAGAAGATTGGAGAGCACCGAGGCTATTGGTTTCACACCATCGGGCAACGAAAGGGGCTTGGGCTGAGTGGCGGACCATGGTATGTCGTCAAGAAAAACGTGAATGACAACACCATCTATGTCAGCAACGGATATGACACCGACAAGCAATATGGAAAAGTGATTCATCTCGACGAGATGCATTTCATTTCCGGCAATCCTTGGGAAGGACAGACCGAACCGGTCGACATCCTTTTCAAAAACCGCCATACACCCGTATTCATGAAAGCCAGGTTCCGTCCGCTCGGCGGTTCGGAATATCTTATCGAATCGGAGCAAAAAGTGCAAGGCAAAGCTCCGTCGCAGTACGAAGAGGTATATGACCCAACAGCGCATCTCTGCTATGGCAGTGGATTCATTACCGGACAAAAGGTGAAATTATAGGGGGCAAATCAGGTATTGAAGAAAAAATCAGACTAGACGTCTTAGGCATAACTACCAACCAGTTGCAGGCAGGCGCTTACGCATTGCTCCTTGCAGAGCATGAAGGAAGCCGGCGCATTCCAGTAGTGATTGGAGCGTCGGAGGCGCAGTCGATAGCTGCCAGGCTCGAGAATGTGACGCTGCCCCGTCCGTTGGTTCATGACATGTTTCATTCCGTGACGCGCGCTTTCGGCATTTTTGTGAAGGAAGTGTTTATCTACCGTTTTTCGAAGGGTGTGTTCTTTTCGGAAATTACGTTTGTAGAGGGTGACCGCGAAGTTAAAATCGATTCTCGCACGTCAGATGCCGTTGCCATTGCTTTGCGAACGAAAACCCCTATTTATACGACCCGGGAAGTGATGGAGGAAACGTCGTTTGACAGTGGCGATAAGGATCATCGTCGGACAGCGACGTCCGATGAGCTTGAGACATTGCGACAAATGCCCTTGGAGCGTTTTGCGTTGGAGGAGCTCGAAAAGATGCTTGGAGAGTGTATTGCTAACGAAGAATACGAGAGGGCTTCTGAAATCAAGCATGTCATAGATGCGAAAAAGGCAACGACTTAAAATCAAAAACATAACCATAAAAACTTGACTTAAAATGAAAAATATCAAAATGAGACTGACGGTCATGAATTTCCTCCAATTCGCTATTTGGGGGGCTTATCTGACCTGCATCGGTAATTATCTTGGTTCGGTAGGCATGGGCGACTTGATTCCGTGGTTCTACTCGATTCAGGGTATTGTCTCCATATTCATGCCCGCAGTGATGGGAATTTTGGCCGATAAACTTATACAGCCACAAAAATTGTTGGGGATTTGTCATTTTCTGGCGGGGGCTTTGATGCTGTCGTGCTGGTATCTCGGCTACGATGCAGCCGCTTCCGGAGTCCAACCCGACCGCGTTGCGATGCTGACTTTCTATACGCTGAGCGTGGCTTTCTATATGCCGACATTGGCACTTTCAAACACGGTGGCGTTCAGTGTCCTGAAAAATAACGGTTATGATACGATAACCGACTTCCCGCCGATTCGTGTCATGGGAACAGTCGGATT
>USOC01000184.1 GCA_900556245.1 uncultured Prevotellaceae bacterium | reverse complement strand
CAACAAAAGCGAGCGAATTGTCAAGCATTGTCGATTGAGCCGGGAAAATACGATAGAGTTCGTGAGTCACAAAGTCTTGAAACCCGAAGCCTTTAGCAATAGCTAAAAGCAAAGACAGTAGAGGAATAATTGCCAAGAGCGTCGTATAGGTCAAAGAACTTGCCAAGGTCTGGATATTTTTGTCGAAAAACGACTTGACCGACAGATTGACGATTTTCAACAGACGCACATACCACACATTGCGCGGATCTTTCCACACATTCTCCGTACAATACGCATACAACATACGCATACGACGCACCTGCAGACGTAATAAAATGTATATTTTTCTTGTTCTCAATGTCAAACAAAAAAACAGCACAGCTATAAGCCGGGTTATGTCGCGACCGAAGCCACGTCCTGTCATTTATCTACGCCGTATGTCGCCATACGACTCTAGCAGCCTACCCCCCGACAATGGACGAGTAATCCTTAAATGCCGGTATACTTGACCTTGCAACCCATAAGATGTGCGGCACGCAATGTCACCATCGCGCCCGGTGAGCTCTTACCTCACCTTTTCACCCTTACCGCTCGAAAGCGGCGGTTGTTTTCTGTCACACTACTCTGCCGTCACCGACAGCTTCCCGTTAGGAAATATGGCACTCTTTGTTGCCCGGACTTTCCTCTTGTTGCCTTATGCCACAAGCGACAGGACACCGTACTGTTTCTGCAAAGATAGCGATTCAGCAACAGAATTGCAAAGTCTCTTTTTGAAAATCCATCAAAAAATTTCTATAAGGGATCAGCCAAACAGACCTCGAAACACGGCTTCCACACGCTCAACTTCCACAATGCGAATCTTAAAACGCGATAAATCAACGCCCTTTACATTATTTTTTGGTATATAAATGGAAGAAAAACCCAATTTTGCCGCTTCCAAAATACGTTGCTCTATACGCGTAACCGGACGAATCTCTCCCGACAATCCAACCTCTCCGGTCAGACAAATCCCTCTTGGCACCGGCATATCTACATTTGACGACAATATGGAACTGATGACTGCCAAATCTAAAGCAGGATCATTCACTTTGAACCCCCCGGCAATATTAAGAAACACGTCTTTCATCGCCAATTTAAAGCCGACACGTTTCTCCAAGACAGCAAGCAGCATATTCATTCGCTTCGCATCAAATCCAGTAACACTCCGCTGCGCCGTACCATAGGCTGCCGTACTGACCAAAGCCTGCGACTCCACCATCAACGGGCGAATGCCTTCAACTGTCACTCCAATAGCCGTTCCCGAAAGACTCTCATCTGTTTCGCTCAGCAATAGTTCAGACGGATTCGACACTTCACGAAGCCCTTCTTGCGTCATCTCGTAGATACCCATCTCCGAAGTGCTTCCAAAACGGTTTTTGATGGACCTCAGCAACCGATACATATAGTGCCGGTCTCCCTCAAACTGCAACACTGCATCTACTATATGCTCCAACACTTTCGGTCCGGCTATCGTACCTTCCTTGTTGATATGTCCGCTAAGCGCGCCCGGTGTACCGCTCTCCTTCGCATATTTCAGCAAAGCCGCCGCACACACCCGAACTTGCCCGACACTGCCGGCCGAGGACTCCAACTGCTCCGAAGCAACAGTTTGAATGGAATCGACAATAACTATACCTGGCGACGAAGCTTTAATATGCTGGAAAATTCGCTCCAATGAAGTCTCGCAGACTATGTAGCACTCTCCGCCATCTGCGCCAAGACGGTCAGCGCGCATCTTCAACTGCTGCGCACTTTCTTCGCCAGACACATAAAGCACCTTGCGGCTGCGGATACGAATCATATTCTGAAGCACCAACGTCGATTTTCCGATTCCCGGTTCTCCGCCAATCAGCACAATTGAGCCAGGGACAAGTCCTCCGCCAAGCACACGGTTCAACTCGCCGCTCGGCATTTGGATTCGTTCCTCCTCAGTCGCTTTTATTTCAGCCAGACGGATGGGCTTCGACTCCAATTTAGATACCGGGAGAAGCGATTTTCCGCCTTTTGCCACAGCCACCTTTTCCTCCACATAAGTATTCCATTCGCCGCAGTTCGGACATTTGCCACTCCACTTTGGCGACTCATTGCCACAATTGTTGCAAAAATAGACAGTTTTTTCCCTTGCCATAACCCTAGATCATTCTCCTTCTGAATTCTCCGACAACCACAGCAGTTGCCATACCTACATTCAATGACTCGGAAGTGACACGCCCAGACGGATAAGACGGTATCAGCAAACGATCAGTCATATACTTCTCCAATTTTTTGGAAATACCCTTTCCTTCGTTTCCCATCACAATAAAGCCCACTCCCGACAAGGGCTCGTCATAGATATTACGTCCATCAAGAAAAGTTCCATACACGGGTAGTTTGCCACGAAATTTATCAAAAAGCTGTGGCAGATTGCAATACGTCACTTCCACTCTCGAAATAGCCCCCATTGTAGCCTGCACAGTTTTAGGATTAAAAACGTCGGCTGTATCCTCACTGCAAATCACATGGCGAATGCCAAACCAGTCTGCAATCCGGATAATAGTTCCCAAATTGCCCGGGTCCTGAACTCCGTCGAGCACAATCGACAAGTTCTGAAGAAGCACATCGTCAGCCAGTACCCATTCTGGCATTTGATAGACCGCCAACACATCGGGCGCAGTCTTAAGCATCGACATTCGCTCCAATTGCGGTCGAGTTGCCTCAGTCACGGCTGTGTGAAGCTGCGACGCATATGCATCTATCCAATCCCGCGTAGCAAAAACGGTCTTTACTTCAAACGATGAAACCGTATCGAGAACGCATTTTGTTCCTTCTGCCACAAAACAGCGCTCCTTCTGCCGATTCTTTTTTTGGGACAAAGAATAAACCCACTTGATGACATTATTTGAGATTTCCATCCGTATCACACTTATTCCTGCAAATTTATCCAAAATCCCCCAACACTCCAATTCTCGTCAATTAAAAGTAATACAGAGAAATGAACTCCACGAAAAAAAAACCGTCTCCTATGCATCACGCACAAGAGACGGGAACTTACTATTTATAACTATTAGAGAGATTATTGCTTTATGCTTTTTATATCCGACAATCCACTTTCCCGGTTGTCTCCGTTCAACGCAGTTACTGCATAAGAACCGGCGTCTGTACACGTGTAACTGTTTGCTGTCACAATGTCAGCAATCGACGCCTTATTGTCTGCGATTTTATATACCACATAGCGCATTCCTTCCCCTTGAGAGGTCCAAGACAGAGTCTTTCCAGAAACGGCAAGTCCCGACACCGTTTCCGGCTCTTTGCACGTATTTCGCCCCATAAACGGAATCAACGATTTTTGCTTGTAAACCTTCGAAAGATTAGAAAGAATATCCAATTTATTCGCAGTAAACACAGTGGCATTAAACAGGAAGCTTCCCGCAATTTCCTCATGCCTGCGAGCATAGAAGAATTGGGTTTCCAACTGCATAGGATCCATATAAATCTGACCTTCTGCCGGATTACCGAAGCGATAGACCCCATGACCGATCGCTACCGGACAATCATACGAATTGTGAGCCCACCATTCCGACATTTTGATGAAATTCATCGCAATGTTTTCCGTACTTGCATACAATTGAGGTACGACCAGATCAATCCAACCTTTCTGACACCAAAGCCGAATATCG
>USOC01000183.1 GCA_900556245.1 uncultured Prevotellaceae bacterium | reverse complement strand
GCGGAGCGCGGAATCCGTAAGAATAGCTGGCACGAAGATTGACATCTTCTATAGGATTGTAGCGAAGATTGACACGCGGACTGAAAATCGGATTGTCAAGCAGGCTATGTTTGTCAAGACGTCCGCCTATAAGCAGACTCCAACGGTCGTTTTTCCACTCGTTCTGAGCAAGAGCGCTATATATCTGCACTTTTTGTTCAAGTGTTTTCCCCCTCCCCCAAAAATTATCCTCCAAATCGTCGTGGTTATATTCCAGTCCGGCCGTCAAGGTCGCTGGCATAAAAAGACAGCGGTCGAAATTATAGTTATACTGCGCACCCGCCACCCAAGTCATACCTGAAGTCTGTCCGTAGGATTTCAGGTTCTGTTCCAGGTCGTCTCCGCCTCCGTAATAACTGTCACGGCTGATGTGCTGTGCGGAAGCATAAAGAGACAGACGGTGTTTCTCATTCCGGGAAAACAGATCAAACTTCATGCTGGCGGCGTCAACGCTATGCGTCAGCTCCTCCGCAATTACCGCTTCATGAGGCGGACGGCTGATTTTGTCGCCTCCGCGACGATATTCCTGCAAATGATGATATTCTACCGTCAATTTGCTGAAAGCACTGGTTTTCAAATAGGAGCGCATGCCTATCGTCTGCGCTTTCAGCTTGGGAAGTTCCGTAAAGCCGTCACCGTCGTCATCATACCCGTTGCGATGCCGGTTCTGCCCGAATACGGCAAAACCAAGTTTCTGGTTGTCGGTCACCAAAGAGGCGTTCATCGACGTGTTGTTCTCAAAAGTCGACGTGCCTCCGATGGCGGTAATCGTATGCGCGGCCTGCGCCGAGTTGCGCAAAGGTTCTTTTGTGATAATGTTGATTGTGCCGGCAATGGCCGATGACCCGAACAAAGCCGAGCCGCCCCCTCGCATCACCTCCACCCGCTCAATCATATTTGCCGGAATCTGCTCGAGTCCGTAGACACCGGCAAGCGCACTGAACACCGGACGCGAATCAATCAGAATCTGCGTATAGGGACCGTCGAGCCCATTGATGCGCACTTGCTGAAAACCGCAATTTTGGCAGTTGTTTTCCACGCGCACTCCCGGCTGAAAATTAAGGCCTTGGGCAAGGCACCCGGAATTGGTTGTCTCAAACGTCTTCATCGGCAAGACGCTGACCAACGTCGGAGCAAGACGTCGTGTCGTCTCGTTACGGTTGGCTGAGACAACCACACCGTCAAGAAACACCATCTCTTCCTCCAGTTCAAAATTCAATTCAAGCGTATTTCCCTTTTCCAACGTCACTTCCCGGCTCACCGGCTTGTATCCGGTCATCGCCACTTTCAGCGTAAACGAGCCCTGTGGAAGATTTTTCAGGAAATAGTGTCCCGTTTGGTCGGTAACCGTACCCAAAGTAGTTCCTCCGAGCGTCACCACCACGTATGGCAGATGCTCTTTCGTGTTCTTATCCACCACATGCCCCACTATATTGGCATCAGTGTCTTTCAAATCATGCGCCACAGCGCCATTGGAGAGCGACATAAGTATCACTCCCATCAAAAAGATGTAGATAAATTTCATGTTTGATGATATCGTTTTCTGTTTGTGTCAATGCATGATGCCGGCTGACGTCAGTCACTGACTTGCCCGCATCAAAAAATCAATCTCTGGTAAATAATTATTTCACAAACAGAAAGGTGGCGCGCGCAGACGTGTCTCGTCGCGACGCATCTCCGACAGCATCGGCGATACGACCGCTCCAATCACGGCAAGCAGCATCAGCCAAGGGGTCAGTCCAACCGACGAAGGCAACCCGTCAGGAGCGTCAATCGACGACAGGCTGAAAATCGTCTCTAACTGCGCTGACGTATGGCTGTGTGTAGCCTTATACGGGTGTGAATGGACCACCGAAACCCCATTCACGACATGAGAGTGGGCACAAAACGTAATTCCGCCCCAATAGAGCGAAAATGTCAGCAGGAAAAAAATCCCGACAACCCGATATGGCAATTCCTTGATTTTGTGCATCTCACATAAAAAAAGCCTCTTCCCTCCTGAAATTGGAAGGAAAAGACTTTCCATTCGATTTCGACCGCAAAGTTACGACTTATCCACTTCTCCTGCAATACCTGTCAGTCGGTATGCCTGGTTCCATACATTTCCGTCAGTCGGCAAGCAAGGGCAAAAGGGCTTTTTGCAACACGCGCTCCATCACTTCATAGCCGGCTTCGTTCGGATGAACGCCGTCGGCTGTATAGCGGTCGTCAAGACGACGGTCGTCGCCCGCTACCATCTCTGAATAATAGTCGACATAAACCAAGCCGTTCTGACGGGCATAAGCGGCTATCCGTCGATTGAGCTTCTCTATTTTCTCCGCACAATCAGCGACATTCGGATTCCAGTACATTCGTGCCGCCGGAAGCACGGAGGTCATCACCGGAACAATTCCGTTGGACTGCGCCATTTGCGCCAGTGAGATGATGTTGGTAAACGTCTGTTGCTCATCATAGGGACACGAATTTTCCGCAACATCATTCGTTCCGGCATTGATTACCACCACTTTCGGATGCAACGTCAGTACATCCTGCGGAAATCTCACCAAAAAATGATAAGATGTCTGCCCGCTGATTCCCCGTCCGACATAACCGTTCTCCACGAAAAATGCAGTGTCTTTGACAGCCCAGTAGTAGGTGATGGAATTTCCCAAAAGCACGACGCGCCGTTCTTCCAATGGCAATGCGGCTACACGACGGTTCTGCTCCTTATAGCGCATCAGTTGCGCCCAGTCTTTTTTCTTCCATTGGTCGTTGTCGGAGGCAAACGCATTCCGGCATCCTCCGATTGCGGCCAACAGCAATATCCATACCGCCGGACGCCACAATGTTTTCTTGATTGTTTCTTTCATTGTTCTTTATTTTCTGATTACACTATTCCTGCTCCAACAGGCGGGCCAGTTCGGCAACGCCTTCCGTCGCTTTCCTGGCAATGACAGTCACTTGCCCTGCTCCATCGGGAATTGCAGCCGGATTCGGATCGATATAATAGACTTTCGCCCCGGGACGCACATAATAAAGCAGACTCGCCGCCGGATAGACATTGAGCGAAGTTCCGATGACAACAAATATGTCGGCCTGCCGTACCAGTTCGACAGCTTTCTCGAAATTTGGCACCGCCTCTTGGAAAAACACGATGTGAGGACGTACCGGGTCTCCATATTCGTCACGAGTGTCGGGCGTCGTTTCCAGATTGTCAGGAGTCAGCGTATAGACCCTGTCCTCCCGGCGCATCGAACGCACTTTCATCAATTCTCCATGCAAATGAAGCACAGAAGCACTGCCGGCCCGCTCATGCAAGTCGTCGACGTTCTGCGTGATGATACGCACATCGAAACGGTCTTCAAGACGCTTCAAGCCAAGATGAGCCGCATTTGGACAGACTCCTAAAAGTTCCCGGCGCCGCTCGTTATAGAACTTATGCACCAATGCCGGATTTTTCACAAATCCGTCGTGACTTGCCACCTCCATCACCGGATATTTGTCCCAAAGGCCTCCGGCATCACGGAATGTGCTCAATCCGCTTTCCGCACTGACGCCAGCCCCGGTAGAAACCACCAATTTCTTCATCCTGCATTCCTTTCTATTGGTCTAATTCCACCAATTCTCTGATTTTTTGGGGAATCTCGATATTGTTGTTCAAATCGCTG
>USOC01000182.1 GCA_900556245.1 uncultured Prevotellaceae bacterium | reverse complement strand
CATCAGGGAAGCGGCCCGTGTGAAAAGCGTGTCGTATTGCTGCAACCCGTCCAAGAGCGTCTGCATGTTCCGGGTAGAGGCATCCAGGTTGTGCAAGGTGAGCAGCACGGTCTTCCGTGCCATCTCAGCTTTGCTTCGATTCTCCAAATGGAAACTCGTCCCGAATGTGAGGAGGATACCGATTATGGTACCCACCGTACATCCGGTCGTGTTCTTCCACCAATCCGTATCAAAGAATTTTTTAATCCTTTGGTAATCCGTTTACTAGATGACGATTTTGAATCTCATGTCGGCACAAACAGGGTTGTATGTCTTGCCGTTGTATTTCCAAGGCTGGCTGCAACGCTGTACGTAGTAGTAGGTGCCCGGAGCGTAGTTGAATTCAGCATCTCCCATCAGGCTCACGCTACATTTGGTATTGCCGTTGGCATCTGTGTCAAACAAGCCCACGATGAAAGGCGCGTCGTCTACCGGTTCACCGTTCTCGTTCAGCAGGCCGAATTCTACGGCTTGGAATGGTTCCTTTCTCAATATACCGATGTGTCTGAGTTTGTGGGTTACATCGATGTCGAATTCCTTTTCGAAGTCCGGGTTGCTCAGTTCGGCTGTCGACACGGTCAGCGCATCGTCTTCCACGGTTGTCAGCGGTGTGCAAGCTGTCGTTGTCAGCGACAGGCTGGCTACACGGTTGTTCTTGGAAGTGAGCAGCACGTTGAAGTCAAGCGGGCTGAATGTCGGGATGGCTTTCTGCACCTCTTCCAGCTTTTCGGGGTTTATCTTCAGCGTGAAGCCAACCTCGCCAGCCAAGGGAGTTTTGATGAAGTGGGCAACGCCTATCGGATGGGATGGAGCTCCGTCAACCACCTTGATGTTTTCTGTATCGATCAGGTCGAGGTTTTCCGGCAGCAGAGGATTGATGGCTACCGGAAGGCCGGTTGCATACAAGTTTTCTTTGTCGGCACTGTAGTAGTTGAACCCTTTGGGCTGTTCCAGTTGGAACTTGTTTTCGATGGCAAACGGGTCGTACACGGAAAACAAGACGTTGCTGGGTGTTCCACCGGTCTGGGCTATGGACAGAGTAATGGCGTTCTCTTGCTTGATCTGTGTGAAGTCGGTTACTTTGGCATTCAATACCCATTTGCCATTTCCTTTGGATGTGAAACCTTTTGCTTCGAACGCGCTGTTTCCTCCTACGATCGTGACCTCGTCTACTTGGGCGTCTTCGGGGACTACTTCAAATTCCAAGGCAACCTCGCCCGCTTCATTCAGTTCATAATCGGATGCGGTCGGTTGTGCGGCTTCAATGACTGCCGGTCCGTCGTCGTCGCTGCATGACGGCATGGTGCAACAGATACAACCTGCCATCAACAGGGCAGATACACTTCTCCATAAATTACTTCTTTTCATTTTTGATTCTTTTTTTGATTAGTATTTGTTTTACTTCTTGTTGTTCTATATGTTCCCCATACATTATCCGGTCACTAAAAAAACAATAGACACCATCACAATAACCAAAGCGATGATTATGGCGACTATTTGAATCATGAACGCAACATCTGTGTCCATAGGTAAAAAGCGTCTGAATGGTGTTCTGTTTCGTCTCATAATAATCGGGATTTTTTTACTCCAACAAAAATAAGCGAACTTTCCGAGCCCGTTTGTCTCAAATTGTCTCTACATATCTCAAATTGTCCATGTATGATGATATATAATTAGTTATAATGGCTATCAATACAAGTTTGAACCAAAAAATCTACAAAGAATAGCAATGCTAAAGTGTCAATTCTTTGGTTTAATCAAAGCGATTTGTTACTTTTGCAGGTGTTTTTAATATGGTAAAAATGAGATTGAGTTGTATCTTGGTATTCTTCATACTTTGGGTGGTTAACCCTTTTCGTACGGGGGCAACGGTTTCAGACAGTCTGTTGACCGAGCGTACGATTCGTTCTATATATGTAAACTATCCCGATAGTGCTTTACAACTGTTGGACGAGGCCGAGAAAAGTTCGGTTTCCGACATCACTCCCTTTCGGATTGATTTGTTACGTGCTATGTGTTATGAAATCAAGCACGACCTGACAGCTAAGGAAACTTGTGTGCGCCGTGCGTTGCAAAACGATTCAATACGTTTGATACCAAAACGCTGTCTGCCTTTTATGGAGATGTTGGCAGGAGTATTAGAAACACAGAATAAGTATGAGGAAGGCATTTCCGTATGTCAAGAAGCTATCCGTCAAGCACGCATTTTAGGCTATAAAAAAGAAGAGGCAGTGATACTTTCTACCATGGCGCGTACTTATATAGGTATGAAAAACAATACAAGGGCACAAGAATGTTTTGAACAAGCTGTGGATTTACTGGAGGGGACGGACGATGTTCGTGAAATGTCCAGACTTTCTACCCTTTATGGTGAGTACATGACATTTCTCATAAACCAAGAACAGACGTCTAAGGCAATCGAAACCGGCTACAAGCGTGAAATTGTCATACAACGCATGAGCGAACAACCTGGCCCTCCTCCGGGGTACATCGACCAACAATACGGATTCCTTTATACCAAAATGGCCGTGTTGCTGTATAAGAATGGAGAGAAAGAAAAGGCTGAGGAAATATACGGAAAATATCAGTCTTCCCACTTTTCACAAACACTTACCGGAAAACAATTCGGTATTCCCTACCTGCTGGATGCAGGTCGTTATCAGGAGGCGGCATCACTTAACGAAGCCTGCCTGTCAGCCTTTACAAACGACACCATAAGTTATGAGTATCTACTCCTGCTTGAATATCGTACACGGATTTGCCGTGGTATGAAGCGTTTTGATCTGGCCGATGCTTCCATGCAACGTTGCTACGTGGTGCAGGACAGCATTTATACTCGTGAGAGCAAGAGCAAGGCACAAGAGTTCGCTACCAAATTTGAGCTGAAAGAGAAAGAATTGTTGTTGGCTAAATCCCATGCTCTGTCTGAACGGCGTATGCTTTTGCTGGTAAGTTCGTGCATTTTGTTGGTTTTACTTTTTATCATCTTTTGGATAACTTTTGCGAATTTACAAAAGACAAAGAGGCGAAACCGTATCGCGGCCAAACAGATAGACGAATTGTTAGCACAACGTGAAGAATTGCGTAAGGTGTTTACACAAACAAAGGATACTCATGAACCAACGATAGAAATCGAAGCCGACTCATCCTTTCCTGATGAAGAGAAATTAACAGCCACCGCAAAAACGGATGTGACAACTCCGGGGATAAATAGTGATGAAGAATATGCTCGTTTCATGAAGATGGAAAGCCTGCTTGTCGAACAAAAGCTTTTCTTGAAACCCGGATTCGGACGTGACGACTTGATACGTGTCGTCGGTATCAGCAAGAATGACCTCAGTCCCTTACTGCGGAGATATGCTGGCTCTGATAATTTCAACGATTATTTGAATGGGCTAAAAATAGAGTATTCCATCAAATTGATGAAAGAAAAACCTTATCTTTCTGTTGATGCGATTGCTGAAGAGGCTAATTTTAATAGTCGTAGCACATTCTATCGGGCTTTTGTAAAGATTTCGGGAATGACGCCTGCACAATATATGCGCACTAAAATAGAGTAGGCTGGTTTATTCTTGATGTTATACAAATATTTTAAGCATTAACTGTTACAATACATTTTTCTTTTCTATAATAAAATATATTTTCAGTCCGTAATTTGC
>USOC01000181.1 GCA_900556245.1 uncultured Prevotellaceae bacterium | reverse complement strand
TCCTGCCAGTGTCTGCACAAGACAACGACAAGATACTTAATCGCCCCTATGTCGACCGGAAGCGTCTGCATTACGGATTTTCGGTCGGATTTCATAATCAAAATCTGTGGATGACGCATAACGGCGTCGCGGCGGAGAACGGAGAGACGTGGTTTGGCGAGGTCGGGGAACTGTCGCCCGGCTTCTGCGTCAATATCATGGGGGATTTGCGTCTTGCCGAACATTTCAATCTGCGCATCAATCCCGGAATGTATTTTGGCAGCAGTACGGTGACATTCAAGGAGTCGGGAAGTGGTAAAATTGAAAAGCAGAATATAAAAAACAGCAGTGTAGTCATACCTGTCGACTTGAAAATGTCGGCCAAGCGCTATCATAATTTGCGTCCTTATGTGACGGCGGGGGCGATGGCCGCCTTCGACGTGTCGAAGCGCAAGGACGGCGAGCTGCTTCAACTGAACAATACGAATTTTTATGTGACATTGGGTTTCGGACTTGATGTCTACGTGCCGTTTTTCAAGTTTATCCCGGAAGTGAAATTCTGTTTCGGTCTTTCGAACTTGTTGAAGAAAGACCGTCCGGATCTGGTTGATGACCCGGAAAAAATGAAGTTTACGAAGGCATTGGACAAGGTGACCTCCAATATGGTTGTGTTTACGTTCTATTTTGAGTAGGAAATGGGGAAGGTACGGATTGCAAAAATAAGGGTATGGCTGCTGGCTCTTGTGTCGGTGCTGAGTGTGGATACGGTCTATGGACAATTCGACACCCAGTTGTCGCAATATTGGGCCTTGCCTGCCTACTATAATCCGGCAGCGACCGGAACGACCGATTATCTTCACATTACCGGCGGGACACGTTTGCAGTGGCTTGGCATTCCGAATGCACCCAAGGCGTTTTTGGCAGGCGCCGATATGCCGGTGAAAGTATTCGGCAAGCGCATTGGGGTAGGATTGATGGGGCAGCAGGAAAGGCTCGGCTTGTTTACGAATTTGAATGTCGGTGCACAGGTGTCGTATCACTTCAAGTTGTTTGGCGGTACGCTCAGCGCCGGTCTGCAAATCGGATTGTTTGACCAAGGATTTAAAGGTTCGGAGGTTTTTATTCCGGAGGATGACGACTTTCACGAGCCAAACGACGATGCCATTCCGACGAATGACCTTCATGGCACGGCATTCGACCTGAATATCGGCGTCCATTACAGACACAAATATTTTTGGGCAGGCTTGTCGGCAACGCACGTGACCCAACCAACCGTGTCGCTCAATACGGAAGAGGGCACGAGCGAATCGTCGTATGAATCAAAGGCCGGCCGAATGTGCTATTTTATGGCCGGTGGCAATATTCCGATAAAAAACACGTTATTTGAAATACAGCCGTCAATGCTGATGCGCACGGATTTTTCGATGTTTCAGGGCGAGTTGACGGCACGTGTTCGCTACAACCGCTTTTTGTCGGGAGGTATCGCCTATCGGTGGAAAGACGCAGTGACACTGCAACTTGGCGCAGAGTATAAAAACTTTTTCATCGGTTATAGCTATGACTATCCGACGTCGGCTATCTCGAAAGCGAGCAGCGGAAGCCACGAGATACTTGTGGGCTATAACTTGAAACTGAATTTGTCAGGAAAAAATAAAAACAAACATAAGAGCATTCGCATAATGTAATGATATGAGAAATACTGCAATTTATATCGGATTGGCTATCGTGGCGACCTCCTGTGCGTTCGCCCCGAAATCGTCGATAAGCGGCGACGGCGGCGAAGTGACAGGCGTGCGAGGCACGGCTTTCGGCGAGCCTACACCCTACGGGATGGTGCTTGTTGACCGGGGCTCGATGAAGCTCGGGCCAAACGCGGACGACAGCACATGGAATATCAAGGCAAATCCGCAGGGCATGTCGGTAGAATCGTTTTGGATGGATGAGACTGAAGTGTCTAACGCCAAATACCGTCAGTTTGTCTATTGGGTCCGGGATTCGATTATCCGCGAGCGTCTTGCCGATCCTGCCTACGGAGGTGATGAAGAATACAAGATAGAAGAAGATAAGGAAGGCAACCCTGTCAAGCCTTACCTGAACTGGAAAAAGCCTATCCCGTGGAAAAATCCGACAGAAGACGAGCAGCGGGCCATCGCCAGTGTCTACAAGTTCAATCCGATTACGGGGGTTACAGAGCTGGATGCTTCTCAATTGAACTATCGCTATGAGACCTACAACCTGACGGAGGCTTCGAAGCGCAAGAACCGTCTTGACCCGTCGCGCCGCAATTATAACACCGATGTGCCAATCGACACGGAGATGCCTATGATTTCGAAAGATACGGCGTATGTGAATGATAACGGCGAAATTGTCAGGGAGACCATTTCGCGTCGACTTTCGAGTGATTATGATTTCCTGAACACCTATATTGTGAATATCTATCCGGATACGACGGTGTGGGTGAACGATTTCGAACATTCCTACAACGAACCTTACGTCAGACTCTATTTTTCGCATCCCGGATACAGCGACTATCCGGTAGTCGGCGTTTCATGGGAGCAGGCAACGGCGTTCTCACACTGGCGCACCGACTATCTGCGTCGGGCTTTAGGCAAACAAGGGGTCTATGTTGAGCCTTACCGTTTGCCGACAGAGGCAGAGTGGGAGTATGCCGCGCGTGCCGGAGTGAATGAAAACCGCTATCCTTGGGCCGGAGACATGCCGATATCCGAAGACGGATGCTTCTATGCGAATCTGAAACCCGGCGAAGGCGATTATGTGAAAGACGGGAATCTGATTACATCCCGTTGCGGAACATACGATCCCAACGATTTCGGACTGTATGATATGGCCGGCAACGTCAGCGAATGGACGTCGACGGCCTTTACGGAAAGCGTCGATTTCCTGCGCAACGACATCAACCCCGAATACCGTTATAACGCCGCCAAGGAAGATCCGTACAGGATGAAGCGCAAGGTGATACGCGGCGGGTCGTGGAAAGACATCGCCCACAATGTGCGCGGCGACTTGCGCTCGTGGGAGTATCAGAACGAGCAGCGCTCCTACATCGGATTCCGCTGTGTACGCACTCAAATCGGATTTGCCAAAGGAAAGAATAAAAGTAAGAAATAGAAAAACAGCCGGCCGTCGGGTCGGCGACAAACAAGAATAAAACCAAAGAATTGCTGAAAAAATGGGCAAGTATAAGAAATATAAAAACGTCATCGAAGCCTTTCTCTCAGGCGAGAAGGGACAACGATTTTTCAATTTCGCCTACAGTTTAGGTGCGGCAGTCGTCATTCTGGGCGCATTGTTCAAGATTTTGCACCTTCCCCTTGGCAACGCCTTGTTGTCGATTGGTATGGGAACAGAAGTGCTGATGTTTGTCTTGACAGCGTTCGACCGTCCTCCGAAAGAATATCATTGGGAAGAGGTATTCCCGGTATTGAAGTCCAAAGACCCCGATGATCGTCCGTCTTTTCAAGGCGGCCAAGTCGTTGTCGGCGGTGTTGCGGCGGACGGAGCCTGCCAGCTCCAGCACGGAGTATCAGGTGGGCCCGCTCTACGTCTCCCCGGAGCGCCACATCGTCAAGGTGAACGGGCAGGACGTGACGCTCACCTATAAGGAGTTTGAGGCGATCGAGTTCCGCAACCAGGGCTACACCAATCGTGAAATTGCTGTACTTTGCGGAGTCGGTAGCAAAGCGTTTGAAAAGCGCTTTGCCCGG
>USOC01000180.1 GCA_900556245.1 uncultured Prevotellaceae bacterium | reverse complement strand
TGATGGAGAACGCTATGTTGAAGAACAGAAATCATTTGTTTTTACTGTTGATGATACCACGCAGATGTTAATGCCAAGAAAAAATATTGACAAATTATTTGAAGAAAAATAATACAAAAATCATATTTGCTATGTAAGGCGTTGTTATGTAGTTTATTATGATACCACAACATGGATTGCAACCCTGTTGCATAAATTATGTATTAGTTTTGCGGCAGAAATTAAAACTGTAAAGATATGGGATGTAATTGTTGTAGTGGGGAATCTCACAGTCATGCAGGACATCATCACGGGGAGTATCAGCATAGAGAAATTGTTTGCCAATGCGTTTCTTTTGTGATGCTGGCCGGTGGGGTAACCGCCGGATTGGCGGATTGCCGATGGTTTGAAGGCTGGTCGGCTTTGTTGTGGTATCTGGCGGCTTTCCTTCCGGTCGGTCTGCCTGTGGTCAAAGAGGCTTTTGAAAGCGTTATGTCGAAGGATTACTTCAGTGAGTTTATGTTGATGTTCCTGGCTTCAGTGGGAGCGTTTTCAATAGGGGAATATCCGGAAGCGGTTGCAGTCATGCTGTTTTATTCCGTAGGAGAATCTTTGCAGTCCAAGGCGGTAGGGAAAGCCCGTCGCGATATCCGCGCACTTGCCGGCCTTCGTGTTGCCAAGGCTTTGGTGGAAGGAAAGGATGGAGAAGTGTCGGAAGTCGATCCGTCGAGTGTTTCGATAGGGGATATTGTTGAGGTTCGGCCCGGTGCGGCGGTGCCTCTCGATGGAGAATTGCTGCATGAATGTGCTTTTTTCGATACTTCGGCGCTGACAGGCGAAAGCGTGCCTCGTGAATTCCAGCGTGGGGATGTCGTGCTTGCAGGAATGATAGCCTGTGACAGGCAAGTCCGTTTGCGGGTCGTCAGAGTCTATTCAGACAGCACCTTGTCGAGAATGATGAAAATGGTGGAAGAAGCCTCTTCCCGCAAGGCTCCTGCCGAACTCTTCCTTCGTCGCTTTTCACGCATATATACGCCTGTAGTCGTACTTATAGCCGCTCTAGTGGTGGGCTTGCCTTATGCCTGGTCGTTGGTGGCTTCATTTGATTATGTTTTTTCCGAGTGGCTCTATCGCGGACTGGTGTTTCTGGTGATTTCGTGTCCATGTGCGTTGGTTGTGAGTGTACCACTTGGATATTTCGGAGGGATAGGAGCTGCTTCACGCCGGGGAATCCTTTTTAAAGGCAGCAATTTTCTGGACGTGGCGTCGCGACTTCGGGCTGTGGCGTTCGACAAGACCGGAACGCTGACCGAAGGAGCGCTTGAGGTGGCGGCGGTTGAGCCGGCAGACGGGTTTGATGCCGAACAGCTGCTTTCTTATGTCGCGTCAGCGGAGAAAGGGAGCAATCACCCCATAGCAAAAGCTGTTGTGAAACGGGCGGAGTTTGCCGGAGAGGCGGCGTATGACCTTGATTCGTTGGAAGAATTGCCCGGATTGGGCTTGAAAGTAGTGGTCGGAGGAAGAAAGGTGCTTGTCGGCAATGCCCGTCTTTGCAGGCAGTATGGTGTCAAATTGCCGTCTTCGATTCTGCAGTCAGCCGGCACAGAGATATATTGTGCTGTCGAATCCCGTTATGCAGGGCGGATTGTCTTTTCGGATACTGTCCGGGAAGAAGTCTCCGGGGCATTGGACCGATTGCGTCGTGCCGGTGTCAGCCGGATGGCAGTCTTGTCGGGCGATCGTCAGCGGCTTGTTGATGGCATGGCAGACGGCTTGGGTATTGATGAGGCTATAGGGGATTTGCTGCCTGAAGACAAAGTGGCGCAATTCAAGCGTTTTAAGAAGGAACAAGGAGGGGCAACGGCTTTTGTCGGAGACGGAATCAATGATGCACCCGTATTGGCGATAAGTGATTTGGGCATTGCGATGGGAGGAGCCAGCTCTGATTTGGCCGTGGAGTCGGCAGATGTGGTTATTGCTTCCGACAACCTGACGAGGTTGGCTGATATGGTGGCTGTCGGAAAGGCGACAGTGCGTATTGTCCGTCAAAACGTAGCGTTGGCCATCGGTGTGAAAGTCATGGTTATGGCACTTGGCATTTTCGGAATGACCAATCTTTGGGCAGCCGTGTTTGCCGATGTGGGAGTGGCGTTGTTGGCGATTTTCAACGCTTTGCGTATCACACGGGTGAAATTTTAAGAAAAGACGATGCCTTTCGCCGGAAAAGATGTAATTTAGAAGTCAGAAAAACAACTTCCGCAATGAGTGACGAAAAATTCTTTATCGACAAATTGTCGCTTCGTGAAATACGCCCGACAGCTTTGCGCCTGTTGATTCTCCGGGCGATGGTGGAGGCTCGTATGGCCGTGTCGCTGCCCGACCTTGTCGACTTGCTCGTGACGGTGGACAAGTCAACCGTTTCGCGCACATTGACACTCTTTCTGTCCCATCATTTGATTCATTCCATTGATGACGGATCGGGAGCCTTGAAGTATGCCGTATGTTCAGACGAGTGTTCTTGCAATGTGGATGATTTGCATGCCCATTTCTATTGCGTCCGCTGTCATCGCACGTTGTGTCTGCGTGGATTGTCGGTGCCGGTAGCCGCATTGCCCGATGGGTTTCTTCTGGAAAGCGTCAATTACGTGATGAAAGGAGTCTGCGCCGACTGTAGCCGGCGCAGATAGATGGTTTCCCAAAGAAATTATTTTTGTTCTTTCGGTTTTCGGTCGATAAACGGTTTTTTCGTATATGCGCTGACGGCAATAGATATTGTCTGGTTGCACTATGTAAGCCATTCGAGCGGAGCTGCCCATCCGGCAGAGAACATCACGCGCGTATCGACGCGCAGATCGGCGGCGATGGAACATGCCGAACCTACGGCAATTCCCACGTCGATGCTGTTGATGGCACAGGGGTTGCCTTCCGGATTTTTTTCGCAAAGCGGATAGCCGCAGTAGCCGCAGTTGAGTCCCTGTGTCTGACGGCGTGTTCCTATCAGTATGACAGCCTCCCCTTGCAGGATGTTGTCGGCGTCGCGCAGCAGAAACTTCATGCCGGTTTCTTCGCTTCGTTTTCTCATCGCTTCGGCCAGAGTCTCCAAGTCGCGACGTTCTTCCACCATGACGATTTCAAGCAGGTCGATGCCTTTTCCCTTGGGAGCCGTTCTTGCGGCTGTCATCATCCGTCGGGCGGCTTCGACGACCAATGCATGGCGCATTTCTCTTTCGTTGTGTATCATTTGGAATGTGTTTTTATTGAGGTTTGAAATATTTCATTCTGTTGATTCTGTCAGCAATGCGGTCGATTCGTCCATTCACGTCCAGCAGGGAGAACAGCCGTTCGCGCACTTTGTCGATGGCAATGCAGGCAAGAAATATGGCGACAGATGTGGCAATCAGCATTGGTATGAACGCCCATGAATCGTAGAACACTTTTGCGTTGATCCAATCATGCCACAGCACGTTTCGCAGCAGCATATTGTCGTGTATCAGATAGACGCCGAATGTCAGCGGGGCGATGCGGGTCATCGTCAACGACAGCGTGCCGCCGCCAATCGGGCGTTTGGCGGTCCACAGGAACAGCGCCAGTGCCGTGAAAAACTCCATGCCGTTGTTGTCGTGATAGTCGAGCATGAACGGCGCATGGCCGAACCCGTAGTGCACGTAGGTTTTTATTTGGTAGAATACGGCAAATCCGGCGGCTGTCAGAAAGTAAAGTTTCCCGTA
>USOC01000179.1 GCA_900556245.1 uncultured Prevotellaceae bacterium | reverse complement strand
AAATCCATCCCGCTGACGGTCGACTCGTTGTACGAGGAGAAGATGCCTCCCAGATGGCTGACATGATAAAGGGGAATGCCTTCGTAGACAAAGAGATGCTGGTCGTTTTCCCCTCCCCGCACATAAAGGCCGGTGAAGCCTTCCACTCCCTGCGAGACTCCGGGCTGGACATGGAGGGTCTTGACGATGTCCGGCTCACCGAACATCACCGGCAGGCGCATTATGGCATCGCCACTGAGCGACAGAGATCCCATCTGTGGTGCTTTCAGGTTTTTCAGGGAAGCAGCTGATACAACCACCTCCTTCAAATTACGCGACAGCGTGTCGTTCGGCTCCGAGGCCTGTAAAGAAGCCGAGGCAAGCAGCACACTTCCCGCGGCAGTCCATAAGCACTTTTGTTTCATTTCGTTGTAAATCTGATGACACATCCCTGCTTGTCTGCTGCGTCAAGCGGGCTGCCGGTAAACTCTCCGACATAACTGTAGGCAACCCCTTTCACTTCCGTGCCACCTTTGAATCCGCTCAAGTCGGAAACCGTAGACAAGGTCACCACCTCAGCAACAGTCGGGAATCCGGTGACAACAATGGTCGACTGATATTTAGGGTCGGACACCAACGGGTCGTCAGAAGGCTTTCCCTGCTCGGGCAACTGATGAGACCGGACATCGGCAGAAACGGCACTCGCCACCTTCTCCCCATTAAGATAAACGGCAAAATTATCGCCGGTGTAAATCCTGTCCCGGTAGCTCGGATAGCGTATCGGGTTATCCGGATTTCCATCGTCACCACAAGATGCCAGTGGCAAAAACGCAAACACCCACGACATCAACACAAACATTTGAAAAATCTTTTTCATCACCTGTTTTCCAAAAATTATACATCAACTAAATTATAATCTGCCGTAAAGTTAACCTTTTCATGAATGACAAGAAAACCAACAAATAAAACTTGCTTTCAAACATCTAAAAAAAGCAAACGCACAGAATCTCCCAAATACCTATCTATCAGAATATATAACTAAAACACTCCCCCCCCGAGTGTTTTCCGGCAATAATTTATACAAGATTAACATCCGAAAAACGCCGGGAGAAAACACCTGCTCATGAGAACACTCTGTTTCCACCGACAGTTATCCGCAGATACGCCCCCGTCAAAGCAAAGCGGGAAGAACCTGCCCACTGCAAATTCTTCCCGCCTCTTTGTCCGTTTTGTCAGTTTTCCTTATTCTTCTTTCGAAGCCCGGCGACTTTTCGCCTCTTTCTTTTCGTCGGTGCTTTTGCCTGAATCCATACTGTCCTTCAAATCGATTTCCTTGCGGTCCTTATCAAGGAACTTATACTCAAGGAACGCCAACGCCTGATTGGCGATAACTTTAAAGTTGCGTCCGAACTCTCCGCGCCACTTGCGGTAGATGGACTTGAACAGTCCCTGCTTGATATAAGCATAGACATAAGGATGGACATAGAGGATAAAATCCTGGATTCCCAATGTGTTGACCAAATAGTCGATTTTGTCGCGCAGCCGGTCGGTAAACAGAATGGACGGCTGCACAAGTCCTTTGCCATAGCACGATGGACAACTTTCGAGCGTTTCGATATCGAGCGCCGCACGCACACGCTGACGCGTGATTTGCATCAGTCCGAATTTGCTCAACGGAAGGATATTGTGACGCGCACGGTCGTTCGCCATCACTTCACGCATATGGTCGTAGAGCTTTTGCCGATGCTCTGCGGAATTCATATCAATGAAATCTATCACGATGATTCCGCCCATGTCGCGCAAACGCAACTGCCGCGCTATCTCGTCGGCTGCCCGAAGATTTACGTCAAGGGCATTTTCCTCCTGGTTGTCGGCATTCTTGTTGCGATTGCCGGAATTGACGTCAATCACATGGAGCGCTTCCGTATGCTCAATAATGATATACGCTCCCGATTTAAACGATACGGCCTTGCCAAACGACGACTTAATCTGCTTCGTGATGTTGTAGAAGTCGAAAATCGGTTCGTCTTTCGCATAGAGCTTCACGGCCTCCTTACGCTCTGGAGCAATCAGGCTCACATAATTGTAGATCTGAGAATAGACTTCAGCGTCATTGACAAAGATATTTTCAAACGACGGGCTGAACACATCGCGCACAATCCCCACCGCTCGGCTGTCTTCCTCATGAAGCAGCGAAGGCATCGGCGACTTCTGCAACTTGGCAACTGTCTCTTCCCAGCATTTCACCAACGTGCACATCTCGTTGTTCAGCTCCGCGACTCGCTTGTTTTCAGCGGAGGTGCGAACAATCACTCCAAAATTCTTCGGACGGATGCTCTCAATCAACTGACGGAGGCGCATCTTCTCTTCCGTCGATTTGATTTTCTGCGAAATCGAAATCTTATTGGAAAACGGGATAAGCACCATAAATCTTCCCGTGAAAGTCAGTTCCGCCGTCAGACGCGGACCCTTGGTCGATATCGGCTCTTTTGACACTTGCACGACTATACGCTGTCCGACGGTCAGCGTGTCGCTGATAGAGCCTTGCTTGTTGATGTCGGGTTGAAGTTTGAACTTCGACAACTGAGGAACCTTCTGCGGCTCCTCCAACGCACCTTGAACAAAACTGTTGAAACTGGAAAACTGCGAACCAAGGTCGAGATAGTGGAGAAAAGCATCCTTCTCCGAACCGATGTCCACAAAGGCTGCATTTAGCCCGGGCATCAGTTTCTTGACCCTTCCGTAATAAATGCCGCCTACGGCGAATTTGATGTTCCGCGCCTCTTTCTGGAGCGACATCAGTCTGCCGTCCTCCAGCAAGGCGATGGAAATGTCCGCCGGCTGCACATCAACTACAAGTTCACTTCTCATGCTTCTCTAATCAAGGTCTTGAAACAATAATTTATGATTCCTCTCTATAAGGCACAAGAACAAACGCTTTGAAATTCCTTCAAAAAAGTTTGTTCTTGCCTTGTGCCTTCTCAACCTATCTTTAGCATAGGTTACAAATCACACTATTATTTCTTTTTGTGACGATTCTTTCTTAGTCTTTTTTTACGCTTGTGTGTGGCCATCTTGTGACCTTTTCTTTTCTTTCCGCTTGGCATTGTCTTACAATTTAAAAATTAAACCAAATGTGAATTTATTATTTTACAACTTCCATAAACACCTTAGCCGGTTTGAATGCCGGAATTTTGTGCTCGGGAATGATGATTGTCGTATTCTTGGAGATATTACGGGCAGTCTTTTCTGAACGTACTTTTACGATAAAGCTGCCGAAACCGCGAAGATACACGTTTTCGCCATTCGCCAAGGAGTCTTTCACCACTTCCATGAACTTTTCGACTGTTTCAAGCACAGCGGCCTTTTCAACTCCGGTCGATTTCGAAATTTCGTTAACGATGTCTGCTTTAGTCATTGTTGTATATTTTAATTAGTTTATTGATATATTTTTCAGCAGTTTATAGTATACCAGCCATATTACAGACAGGCTTCCATTTGAAATGCGACTGCAAATATCGCATTTTTTTTTCAATTAGCCTCAGTTTTGATTCCTTTTTTCTCTAAAAAATTAAAAAATAAGGATTTAATCGTCATTTGCCTCTCGCCGAAAGTTCAGAATCCGACACCGGACGCAACCCCTTCTCGGCGGCGACGCGAAGCATCAGTTCATAGGCGGACTGTCGCTCGTTGGGAATTTCACCGTCGAGGATGGCATTCTTAAGCCTTTCCTTGATTTC
>USOC01000178.1 GCA_900556245.1 uncultured Prevotellaceae bacterium | reverse complement strand
GACTAATTTTCCTTCGGAGGTATATACGGTAATTTCGCTCATTTCTGCAGTAGCTGTTAGTGTTGCTGACGAAGCGTCGTAGCGGACGGCGGATGAAGCGGCCTCCATGGATTCGACAGCGCCGTCCCCTGTTGCCGTGACAATCCATCCTTTGGCTTCCGCATCCGATTTACGGGCATCCTGTGTACCGGGCATTTCGCTGATGTTCAGTTGTTTCGCCCATTCAGCATTATTTTCGTGGATTTCTACGGAAGAAACGTCAGGCAATGCATCGATAAGGGTATTGATAGCAGTTGCGTCCATCAGGTTTTTCTCAATCATCACTCCTTGTATCCCGGCGTTTTTTGAAAGGTCGAGAGCTGTCAGGCGGTTGTTTCCGGCGATGACTTTCTGCAGATAGCTCATGTGTCCAACCTCTAATCTTTCAATTTGATTGTCAGCGCATTCAAGCCATGATAGATATGAGTTTTTGGACAGGTCCAGTGCTTTCAATTGGTTGTTGGAGCAGGTGAGCCAGGATAGCGACGTTTGTTTCGATACATCCAGCGACGTCAGCATGTTGTTTCCGGTATGAAGCGTGCTGACGAGCGGGGATGCGGTAACGTCGAGTGCTGTCAGTCGGTTGCCTGCCACGTTCAAGAGGCGTAGCTGGGAGAGGGATGACACGTCGATTGTCGTCAACCGGTTGTTTTCGAGGTTCATCCAGGAAATTTTCGGATTTCCGGTGATGTCCAGTTCTGTCAATTGGTTGTTTTGAAGGTACAGCCCGGTCAACTCGGCATTTTTCGAAATGTCGACAGTCTCTATTTCGTTTTCCGAAGCCGAAATGTTTGTCAACATCGTATTTGCTTGTAAGTTGAGCGCTTTCAGTCGATTGGCGGGGCAATAAAGGTCGGTCAGTTTTGTGTTTTTGCTTAAATCAATAGACGTAAGCAAGTTGTCGTTTATGTTTAAGATGTCAAGGTTCGGAAGCAGCGTCACGTCGATATCTGTCAGTTGGTTCATGCCGCAGTCTATGTCGAGCAGTGCATCTGTTGCCGGGAGGCTGATGCTTGTAAGCCGGTTGTTGAAGCAGGTGAGCTTGGTAAGCGAAGTCATGGCAGAGCAGTCGAGTGTGCCGGCAATCTTGTTGTCGCTGCAGTCGAGCACGCGGAGCAGCGAAAGATTGCTCACGTCGAGGCTCTCAATGGCGTTGCTTTCGCAATAGAGTCCGGTCAATGCGGCATTGTTGCTCAGGTCGAGTGCGGTCAGCTTGTTGTAGCCAATTTGCACTTGATATACTTTCGGGGCGTTTGATATGTCGACTGAAGTGATGCCGCAGTTCGTGGCGCGTAGGATGAGCAATTCGTCACCGTATATTTTGACGGTCTTATCAGTCGGGATGCCTGTTACATAAACTGCTCCTGAGTATTCTTTCAGGACACCGTCTCCCCAATCTACAGAGAAGGTGGAACCGTCGAGGCCGCCGGTTCCAAATTTCACCGGGTCGTTGGTTTCAAATGTGATGATGATATTTGGCGCTGCGGGAGCTTCTTTTTCATATGCGCCGACATCGATTGTTGCGCCGGCGATTCGCGGGTTTCCTGCTATGTCGGTCAATTCGCTTACTCCTTCCGTCGTTTTTCCGGCATCAATGAATGCCGAACCGTCAGTCAGGCTCCAGTCGGCTTCCACCGCTTCCTGAGACTTGGCCGGGTCAGTCGACCAGCCGTTGAACGATGATGGCTTTGTGAAATTCGAAGCGTCTGCATCCGGGTTCCCAATCGTGTTGAATACGGTGGCTGTTTCCGACAATCCTTCTTTGATTTGGATGTTGGCTGTTCCTGCCGTGTTGCGGACAGCGTTGCGCTGCACCGTGCAGTTCACGATTTTTCCGGTTTCTACGAAGATGCCGCCTCCGTTGTATGCCGAGCAGTTGGTGGCGACAGAACCGAGCGACATGCCGCTTCTGTTGAGGATGCCTCCGCCACGGCCTCCCATATCGGAAAAATCTTCAGAGTCTGCATAGCAGTTGGCAATTCGTGCGTATGAGAGTGTTCCGTCGTTGTAGACACCACCTCCAAGCAGGGCACGGCAGTTGGTCGACGTTATCTGACTGGCTGTACCGTTGTCGTTATAAAGTCCGCCGCCGCTGCCTCCGTAGCAGTCGTCGAAATTACAGTTGGTCACTGTTCCATGGTCGTTATAAAGTCCGCCGCCACCGTCGAGCGAGACGCAGCCGACAAATTCACAATTACTGACTGAGCCTTTTTGGATATATAGTCCGCCACCGTATGAGACTGTGTAGCTTGCACTGGACTTGTTGTTCAGGAAAAGGCAGTTCTCCACCTTTGATTTTCCTTCAGTTCCGGCTGTAGAAATAATCGTTACAGCGCCCCCGTGGAAATTTTTGGTTCCTTCGGATTTGAATTTAGCGTGATTTTCAGTGAAAATACAGTTGCTTAACTCAATCCATCCGATAGCATAAACTGCCGCACCGCCGGCGTATGGCTTGTGGTAGTCGGCATTGCCCCCTTTCATTGTAAATCCGTCGACAACTGTGCGTTCTGTCAGTTCCTCATTGGCTACGACACAATGATAGAAGTTGTTTTCATTGCCTGTTACGGTCCAGGAGTACCTTGAAGATGATCCATAGTCGAGTTCGCGTATCCATTTGTCGGCAACGTCGTCATCTGCCGATAAAATTGTCGGATTTGCCCATTCCCATTTCTTTCCGTCGGCTTTCAGTTTGCGTTCCTCTTTTGCGGTTTCTGTGCCTGCGAATCCCCCATAGAGCGACACGCCGCTTTTCAGCTTGAAGGATAGTGAACGGGGTTTGGTCGATACGATTTTCAAGGTCGGTTTGTAGGTTCCGGCCTTTACCCAAATTTCGTCTCCGGCTTCTGAGGCGTCAATTGTGGCTTGTAGGTCTCCGGAAGCGTTTTCCCAAGAACTTCCGTCGCCCGTCCCTTGCGAATCAACGTAGCGAGTGGCGGCTTGAAGGCCAATCGCTCCGGCAGCTATGGCTGCCGTTAGGAGTAGGTGTCTTTTCATAATCGAGGTTTTAAGTTAGTAAATTTCACACACGGCAAATATAGCTTTTCTGAGCAAATAAATACTTTTTTGCCCAATTTATTTATGAATTTGTGTTCTTTTATGTGCTTTTCTGTGGATTTGCAGGGCGTGGAGTGGTGTCTTTCTGATATGGAACAATAAAAAAGCAGGAACGCCAGAGCGTTCCTGCTTTGATGGATTATAAATCGGTTGATTAGCCGTTTACTTTCGCCATGTGAGCGATGAGGTCAAGCACCTTGTTTGAGTAGCCGATTTCGTTGTCGTACCAAGATACAACCTTTACGAAAGTGTCAGTCAAAGCGATACCTGCCTTAGCGTCGAAGATGGAAGTGCGAGTGTCACCGAGGAAGTCAGAAGATACTACAGCGTCTTCAGTATATCCGAGTACTCCCTTCAATTCGCCTTCAGAAGCTTCCTTCATAGCTGCGCAGATTTCGTCGTACTTAGCCGGTTTAGCCAAGTTAACTGTCAAGTCAACTACAGAAACGTCCAAAGTCGGAACACGCATTGACATACCTGTCAATTTGCCGTTCAATTCAGGAATTACTTTACCTACAGCCTTAGCAGCACCAGTAGAAGAAGGGATGATGTTGCCAGAAGCAGCACGACCACCTCTCCAGTCTTTCATAGAAGGACCGTCAACTGTTTTCTGAGTAGCAGTTGTAGAGTGAAC
>USOC01000177.1 GCA_900556245.1 uncultured Prevotellaceae bacterium | reverse complement strand
TCCAGAACCGGCGGTTCAGCGAATCTCCTTCGAAATTATCCTCCCAGACCAGCGAGTAGCCGTCTTTTGTGGGAAGGGCAGTCGCCGTAGCCATGCAGCTTATGCAGATAGCCGCCACGACTGTATTGGTTAAATTCCGTTTCATGTCGCTGTTTATCGGATAATGATTTTTTCGGTTGTTTTCTCACCGTCGGCAGTTGCGCTGACGATGTAAATGCCTTTCTGCAAGTCGTTCACGTTCAATGATTCCGCAACGGTAGAAGCTACCGTGTGTCCGGCGATGTTGTAAACGCTGATTTCGGCCCGCCGGTCGGTGCGGATTGTCGTTCCGTCGAAATGCAGGGCAAAACCGTCGCTTTCAATGCCGGTTACCGACGATTCCTGATCGTCGCCGGGAGAAAGCGTGTTGAGTGATTCGTCGGGCGTTCCTTTTTGGTAGACTTTCACGTAGTTGATATACATGCTTTGGCTTTGACCGTTTCCTTCGTTAAGGGCGGTGATGCCGTTTGCGTCCCAAATGCCCGGGAAGTTTCCTCCGATTGCGAGGTTGAAGAGGATGAAGTTTTCCTTGTGGAAATAATATCCCGGCGCACCTTGGTCGGTTGTCTCCGGAATTGTCATGATGTAGTAGGGCTGCGCATTCGGATTTTTGTCGAGATCTACATACATTGCCACTTTTTCCGTGTCCCAAATGCAGGTGTAGATGTGGAATTCTCCGTCCTGAAGGCTGTAGGAGCAAGTATGATCCTTGGCATATTGGCGATGGTCATCCCAGCGTGTTCCCCAGTGGCATGCTCCGTTGAAGTAGCGATCCTGCGTGCCTCGTTTGATGCCGTTGCCGTGTCCGAATTCCATGATGTCGGTTTCGCCGCATTTCGGCCAGCCCACTTCGTCGAAGTCGTTGCCCATCATCCAGAATGCCGGCCAAAGGCCGTTGGCTGTCTTGGGCAGACGGATTGCCGCTTCAATCTTGCCGTGCTTGAAGGCTACTTTCTTTTTCGTGTTGACGCGTCCGGAGGTGAACTGACGTCCGCTGTAGACTTCGCGGCGTGCCGTCAGAATCAGACAACCGTTCCCTTTGCCGTCGTCGCCCACGCTGACGTTTTCTTTTCGGTCGGTGTAGTATTGCAATTCGTTGTTGCCGCCTCCGCTGCCGTTCACTTCGACGTTCCAGCGTTCGATATTTAGTTCGCCTTTGTCGAAAAGATCCTGCCATACGAGTTTATAGCCGTCGGTCTCTCCGGTACCGGTTTGGGGTTCAGCCGCAAATGAGCAGACGCATGATGTGAGAAGTAGCATAAAAAAAGTAGATTTTAGTTTCATCAGTTGTTAGGGTTATATTGTTTTTATTATTTTCTTGTCGGTTGCCGGACGTCATGTGCCGTTCCTTTTTTGGGGAAAATGAGTTTTTGTGTTTGCGGCTTTGGTCGGGATGCCGCATCCCGTAGACGGGCTGACGCCCATTACGAGCGACAGACAATTAAGAGAAGAGCGGCGATGAGCGACGCCCCTCTTTGAGAGAAAGATATTATCTCCCAATCGCAATTAATACAAAACGACCTTCTCAACAACAATGCCGGCTTTTACGATGTAAACGCCACCGTTTACGTCTTCGGTACCCATGATGCCGTTTTCAGTTGCCTTCACGAGCTGGCCTGCGATGTTGTAAAGTTCGATTCCGTTTTCACCGCCGACAACGCTGATTGTCTTGTTGGAAACAACGATTTGTGCGT
This sequence comes from uncultured Prevotellaceae bacterium, assembly GCA_900556245.1. Classification (GTDB taxonomy): domain Bacteria; phylum Bacteroidota; class Bacteroidia; order Bacteroidales; family Muribaculaceae; genus Limisoma. The sequence goes on along the minus strand of USOC01000177.1, from coordinate 1,995 downwards.
TGTTGCCTTCGATGCCTTCAACGGCTCCGGTCTTCGGTGAATACAAATAGACTGCGTCGATGCTGATGGCCGTACCTGCTACGCCACCGCCAAGGATTGAGTAGATGTTACCGCTAAAGTCACAAGCCTTGTAGTTGAAGGCAGGGTAGATTTTCTTCATATCACCAAGAGACATGTCGATAGCCACCCTGTCACCGCCGGTGCGGTCGAAGTCGCCGATAAGCGGGTAGATGACGCCACCGTCGTTGAATGCGGCAGAGCCGACAGACAACTTGGCAGGAGACCATTTCACTCCGTCAACATCGTTTTGTCCGTCTCCGAAAATCACACAAATGGCAGTAGCGGGATTGTCGCTTCTCAAGCCCATGTGGAAACGGGTGTCGTCCGTGATGTGCTTCAGGTCGATAGGCTTCTGTGCGTCAACTGTCAAGCCTGCTCCAGACCATCCAACAGTACCTACAGTCATATTCTGATAGCCTTCCATTTGCATGTCTACGCCCGGATAGCTTGGCTCTACGCCGATAAATGTGTTGTCCCATACATACCAGTGGCGTTCAACTTCATCGATTTTGTAGTTGTGTACAGTTTTTCCACTCTGTTGCAATTTCGTTGTAGAGGCTTCGTCAAGAAGAAACAAGTCGTAGATTTCACCCTTGCTCATTGTTGCGTCCAAAGAAGGATCGCCTACAAAACCCTGTGCGGATGCGCCCATTGCGCAAGCTGCCATGGCAGCCAAAAGAGTCAATTTTCTCATTGTAGTTAAGTTTTTAAAGTTAGTGATTTGTTGTTTTTTTTGTTTTGGAATGTCTGTTTGAAGAAGGAGAGGCGGGCGGCAGGTGTCGGCGACCCGCCTCTCCGGATTTTTTCATTAGTAGCCCGGGTTTTGTTCCATCGGGTTGAGGTTGATTTCCTCAGCCGGCAACGGGAACAGTTCGTTTTTGCCTTTCACGAATGAAGCCATTTCGGCGCGGGCTTCTTCTGTCTCGCTCTTGCCGTAAGAACCGTTGTCCTTGTCCATCACGTCGTAGGCGATGCCCCAACGGCAGAGGTCGAACCAACGGTGGCCTTCCATGGCCAGCTCTACACGGCGTTCGTGGCGGATGGCCTTGCGGAGGTCGTCGGTGTTGTCCTGATAGCCGAGATAGCCGGGGAACTGAGGCATCCCGACGCGGCCGCGCACTTCGTTGAGCATTGTCTTGGCGATTCCGACATCCTTGCCGCTTTCCAAAGCTGCTTCGGCATACATCAGCATCACGTCAGACAGGCGGATGAGGCGGTAGTTCATCGGGCTTCTTGTCGCGTGGTCGAGTGCGACAAACTCACCGTTTTCGTAGAAGGAAGTCTTGTTGCTATAGTATGGACTGCCGAGGTAAGTCAGGTCAACGTTGTTTTCAACTTCTTCGTCGGTAGGCTTGCCAATTGTCACGTCGCGGCGCGGATCGCCTGCTTCAAACTCGTCGTAGAGGTTTTGGGTCGGGTGGTTGAATCCCCAGCCTGCGTTTGCGCCGAGCGAAGCCGCGCGGCTGCGTGTCAGGATTGTTGTGAATGTTCCGCGGGTGAAGCCGAAGCCTTCTCCGTAGTCGCTGGTCGGTTCGGCCATATATTGGATTTCGAACACCGATTCCGGACCGTTCTCGCCTGCCAGCGTGAAGTTGTCGGCGTAGTCCTGGCACAGAGAATACTGATTCTTCTGCTGCTCCATAAATGTCTTTCCCCAAAGGTATGCGTTCTCGTAGTCGTGCATATAGAGATAGGTCTTCATCAGCATAGTCTGAGCGGCACCTTTAGTGGCGCGACCGAGGTCTTCGTCAGCATAATCTTTCTTGTTATAGAGGAGCGGTTCGGCAATCAGCAGGTCGGCGATGATTTTCTCGTAGATTTCCTTGGCAGTGGCGCGCGGCTGTTGCCAGCGGTCGGAACTGTCGATGACGAAATCCACATAAGGCACTCCGCCGAAGATGCGCACGAGGCGGAAATAATAGTATGCTCGCATGA
>USOC01000176.1 GCA_900556245.1 uncultured Prevotellaceae bacterium | reverse complement strand
CCGTCTTCAACGTTGAGAGTAAAGGTTACTTTTGCATCATTTCCCGAAGGAGAGTCGAACTCTTCGTTCGAGCAGGAGTTGGCAAAGATTATCCCTAAAATTGCCATTATTCCGATGGCTATTTTTTTCATATATAAGAATTTTGGTATTGATATTGTCTTGTTTTCCAGAAATGGTCTCTTTATTAGTTGCTGAAGATTGATTAAAGGGACAGTCACGACCGGATTGTTATAGTGTCGTGACAGTCCCTTCAACAGTTCGTTTATTTGACAATTACCGTGCTTGTTTCAGGGCACAGGCCATAAATGGTGTCGATGTTGCAGTTGATTACGTCGCAGCCGTCGAATGTGACAGTCGCATTGTCAACGTTAATCATACCGGCAATAGCCGCTCCGGGGTAATCTGATCCGAACATGCCAGTGTTGATTATTTCGCAATCTTTCACATCGCAGTTCACAAAATTGCGTGCGCCGGAAGTTTCATTGATAACGCCGACAATTCCGCCTGTTCCGCCGTTTGATTTAATTTTCGTTCCGGTCACAGAGCAGTTTTTCATGCTGCCTGCGTTATACAGGCCAGAGATGGCGCCACATGCCCAGTATGACGATTCGATAGACCCGCCAACGACATGAACGTTTTCAATGTTGCCGTATGGTTTCGCCGCTACGATGGCGATACGGCCTTTGGCTTTGATGTTGGCATCTTTTATGGTCACGTTCTTGATGTCGCCTACCCAGTTGCGGATGAAGCCTAAGTCGTCTGTCGTCGGCATATTCATTGTCATGTTGGAAATGGTGAATCCGGCTCCGTCAAAAGTGTTTTTACCTCCCGGGTTGAATGCATCAAGACCTTTGAACTCAACGTCGGCCAGATTGATGTTGTCTGTCAGACGGATATTTTCATTGGCTTTCAATTTATTCTCAGAAAGATAGACAAGTCCGTTTGCGTTGGATACCTCAAAAGTTTTGCTGGCGACTTCGAAGTCTACACCGTCAGCAATGTGACGGCGGCCGTTGACAACGATGACACAGTTTGTCGGTTCTTCACCTTTCTTCAGATTGTAAAGCGGGTTGTTGCTAACAGAACCGTTGGCAAATCCGTTAGCCGTACAGTTGTCAATGTTCACGTAGTATGGATTTAGGCTGGAGTCGATTTCAATGGCAGCCTTGCCTGCTACTGCTTCCGATGCGTTGAACGTGCAGTTGTAGAAGTTGGCTGTGAACCATTCTGTTCCGGTTTCTTTGTAAACCAAAACAGCTTTTCCGGCTGAGTTGAACGTGCAATCGTTGAATGTGGCGGTTTTTGCGCCATAAGTCCAGACGTTATAGTTGCTATTTGCAGTCTGGTTGAAAACGCAGTTGTTGAATGTTTCGCTGGTTCCGTATGCCCAGTATTCATTTTCGAATACGCAGTTGTTGTATACCAAATCGCCGGCATGGTGGAACCCTTGATAGTTTTCGTTTTCCTTTACAATCGTGACATTTTCAAATTCAACCGATGTCCCTGATAAAGTCACTGTGTTTGTAAGGTCGATTTTCGCTGCCGGAGATGTACCGGTGATTCGGAGGGATTTGCCTGATATGGCGGGTAAAATATACATTTCGTCAGACGCTGCCAGCTTAATTTCTGTCGCACCGTCTGTAATGGCATCCGCAATGTTTTCGTAGAATTTGCCGTTTGCTGATACAGGAAGGGCTACTCAGTTGTTTTTTTAACCGTCATAAATTGGATCGATTGAGATGTTGAATGTCATGTCGCCGGTAAGAATCTTGCCGATGATGTTCGTCCTCCAGTTTCGTTGAACCGGCACATTGGTCAGGCCGTCAGTGAATTCGATTGTGTTGCCGTTTTCTGGTTGGAAAGCGAAAGCCAGTTTGTCGAGCGTTGTTTTAGCGTCGCCGGTTGTCGCGTCGTTGGCCAGGATGTAGCCCATTGAGAGGTATACGTAGTTTTCTTTTGAGCCGTTGCCGTCAAGGTCTACGTCGAGGGTTTCAGGTGTTTCGAATTTTGCAGGAATCGTGCCGGGTGTGTAGGTTACTTCGGCTTCTCCAGACACTTGACCGGTGAGCAGGTTGATGCTGGTTGCGGCATTCGTGATGACAGCAGAAGACTTGGTGACGTTAATTCCTGAAGCGACAGCTGCATCCCAGTCTTCCTGGTAGACACCGACGTTGATTTGGGCGAACGGACGTTTCATCACAACGCTTACGCTCGTGCTGCCGGTTACGGTGAAGGTCTCGGCTTTAAAGAAAGCGTCGCGCGTCTCGTCGTTGTTCATGCCGTTGTAGTCAACAGTGACGTCTTTGAGGTTGTCAGTGTTGTATGCGGCGCAGTCAGCATCTTGTGCCCAGAACACGACTGTGTACTTCTGGCCCTTGGCCAGTGTGATAGTTTCCGTAGCCGGGAAAGTTACGCCGGTTTTAGTAACTTGCTGGATAGTCTGGATTTGGTTTCCTTCACTGTCGAAAACAGCGTACACCAGCTTGTCTGCGCTTTTCCCGTCGCTGATGGCACGGGTTTGCACGCCGTCTTCAACGTTGAGAGTAAAGGTTACTTTTGCATCATTTCCCGAAGGAGAGTCGAACTCTTCGTTCGAGCAGGAAGCGGCGAAGAGCATTCCGCCGATTGCCAATGTTCCTAATAAATACTTCTTCATAGATTTTTGTGTTTTTGTTAATAAGATTATGTTTTTTTAGTCTCTTTTCAGTGGTTGTTTGGGATGAGAAAGTAAGGGCGGGTTTATTCACTTCTCTTATGTGCAGACATCTGCTCAGTCCGTAAATGGTCCGGCGATGTTCGTTTTGTGGTTCGCTTGTAGTTTAATGGCCTGTAAGTCTATTTCCTTGTTTGTGCCGTCGCTTAGAGTGACCGTCAAGTGCCCGTTGGAGGACATTGGTGTGATCGGTGCAAACAAATAGCCCATTGATAGATAGTTGTAAGTATCCCCATTAATTGAAAATGCTTTGTCAGAGATTTCATTAAAAACCCAACTAAAATTCTTTTGTCCTGAAACATATCCAGTAAAAGGGTCAAGTATGTGAGCTGATTGTATCGTAAATGAGGAGGCACATGCAGTACCACTTGTCCCTATATTAATCTGTGCCAAAGGGCGTTTCAATCTGACATATTGAGGCTCCATTCCTTTATTGATATAGATGTTTTGAACAGATCCTGAGAATGCGTCCATCAGTTCCGCTTCATCCAATGTCGCAGGCATGTCGGATGAGCTCATGGTGATGGCTTTCAAGTCGGAAGTGTCATAGTTTTTGCAGGATTTGTTCTGCGCCCAGAAGACGATGTTGTATTTTTGTCCATGGGCCAAGGTCAGCAGAATCTCGATTTCCGGACCATTTACCGGGACTTCTGTCCGTTGGAAAAGAGTTGACTTGTCTTCGTCGTAGACACCAACAATCAGAGTATTCACTTTGGTACCGTCGCCGTAGGCACGCGATTGTATGTCGTCGAGCGATGCGGTGAATAGGACTTTGGTATCAGTTGAGAGGCAGAACTCCTCTTCGTCGCACGAAACAAACCATATCGCAAAGATGATTAAGGATAACGGCATACCGATTGCTTTTAACAATTTTTTCATACTTCTTTGCTTTATGGATTATGGAATGATAATATTATGGTCGCCGTCAAAATCCGGATCTATCTGCACTCCTCCCGATGCTTTTGACATTAAGAATTCGCCTTTGAGAATTGTATGTGCATCGCGTTTTGTCGGTACTTCG
>USOC01000175.1 GCA_900556245.1 uncultured Prevotellaceae bacterium | reverse complement strand
ACGCCGGTTTTTGCCAAGATTTCGAACACGATAGAGGGGTCCGGTTTTACGGGGATGCCTTCTTTCTGCCCTTCGACGGCAACGAAACCGACGGAAGGGAAGAGGGATGTCACCAGTTTCTTCGTGGCTTCATCATATTTGTTGGAAGCCACGGCTATTAGAATGCCTTTTGACTGAATAGTCTGAAGCAACTCAGAGATGCCGTCGTAAGGAACGGTTCGGTCGAGGTTGTGCACATCATAGTACATCGTAAAGTCTTTTTTCAGCAGAGCAACGTTGCTATCGGTGCGCGCATGGTCGGGGAGAGCGCGACGAATGAGGTTTGCCACGCCGTTTCCTACAAACATCGGGTAGGAATCCAGCGGATGTGTCGGGTAACCGTTTTTTTCAAGTGCAAAATTCGTAGCCGCACCCAAATCCTTGATGGAGTTGATCAGAGTTCCGTCGAGGTCAAAAATGACTAATTTTTTCATATATGCTTTCTCTAAATCAAAACGGATAGCCCACGGAGAAGTGTAGCGCGAAGTCGCGGTCGAAGTCGGGATGTACCAGCGGAACGCGCACTTGTCCTTCCGCCGGGTTAAAGGCCTTCATGCCACAGTCGAGGCGGAGAAGAAAATAATTGAAATTCATGCGCAGTCCAAGTCCGTAGGCTGCCGCTATCTGTTTGTAGAATTTGTTGAATTTAAAGACACCTCCCGGCTGGTTCTCATAGTCGCGGATTGTCCAGATGTTTCCGGCATCGATGAAAGCCGCCAGTTCAAACACCCAGAACAGTTTTGCGCGGTACTCGACATTCAGGTCGAGGCGGATGTCGCCGCATTGCTCCATAAATGAACTTACCGAGTTGTTTCCATTGAAACTACCCGGGCCGAGCGTCCTGACCGACCAGCCTCTGACACTGTTTGCTCCGCCGGCATAGAATCGTTTTTCGAAGGGCAGAATCGTCGAGTTTCCGTAAGGAATGGCGACGCCTGCACCTATGTGAAACACAAGGGAGTTCCGCCTGTCGAACGAGTGGTTGAAGCTGTAGTCAAGGTTAAATTTGAGATATTGGGAATATTGAATTCCAAACACCTTGTATGCTTGAGAGTTGGGGTCTTTTTCCTGCTTTGTCATTCGGGAGAATGCGTTGAGCAGATTCCCGGCAGTCTCGATACCGGCGCGGAATGTGAAGATATTCGGCTGGTAGGTGAATTTTCCGATTCCTGCCGGATTGGCTTTCTTGTTTGTGTAGTAGAAAGAGTAGCCGAGTTTCATAATGTAGTGGTCTTCATAGGAATACCTAAGCAACGGATTGTCGGGAGCTATTTCGCTGATGAAGTCGTCGGTGATTTGTGGAAGATAGACGTAGTTGATGTCCAGCAGGTCGAACGTGTGGCTAATCATACTTCCTTTTTCGGTCCATTTGTACTTCCAGCCGGCACCTGCAATGACGCGCGTGTATTCCGGTCGTTCCTGATAGGTGAACGATGTCCCGAACTCCGTGTTTGCCTTGATTTTCTGGCGGAAACTTTTCCGTAGGAAAGGGAAGATGAATTTCGGGAAGTTGATGTTTACTTCGCCTGAATATTCAGCATATTTGTTGTTGATAAGTCCCGACATGTCTCCCGATATGCTTTCGTAGTTGATGCCAGCTTTTGCGGTGAGCGTTTCCGACCCCCGCGCCAGATTGCGATGCTGGTAGGTGGTGGCAATTCCGAATCCGAGGTCGCCTTCCGAGTTTGTCCCTTCCAGTGAGACGGAAACCGTCTGCGATTTTCCTTGGGTCAGCAGTATATAGGCATCGACCCAAAGGTCGCCGTTGATTTCGCCGACCGATTCGAAGTTGATGTTGATGAATTTCAGGATGCCGAGCCGCCCGAACGACTGGTAGGTCTTGTCGACGTCGGCTGCGTCATATTTTTTCCCGGGTGTGATGAAGCAGTTTTCATCAATGATTCTTGCGCGGAGGTATTTTTTCTCCCCATAGAGTATATGGATGCCTTTGTGGACAACAGTGTCGGTTGCCGCAGATACGTTTGCTTCGATTTTCTTTGAGGGGTCGTAGTCGGTTACGACATAGACGTTTCTGACGTAGAACGGCCGGTGTCGGTCGTAGTGCCGCACGCGGTTGGGATAGGGTGGCATGACGTTCAGCGTCAGGTCGACAGCTTTGCTTCCGGCTGTAGTGTCGGCTGTAAATGTTATGTATTCCTTGTTGAAGCCGAAGTAGCCTTGTTTGCGCAGGCGGTCGCTGATTTTCTGTCGTTCGAGGTCGAGATTGTTTCTGTCGAAAAGGTCGTTGCGGTGGAGCGTGAACAGGGCGGAATCGGCAAGAATCAACTTCCGTAGCGAGTCGTCAGGAATGTTGTAGGCGAGGCTGTTGATGTAGTGGGGTTGTTTGGTGTAGATGTTGTATTCGATTTCAATCTTTTTTTTCTTTTCATTTTTGAAAGAATCGACATAGACCTCCGTTCCGAGGTATCCTCTGTTGGCCAGTGCCAGTTGCAGTTGGTTGGCCGAAGTTTCTGTTAGCTCATGGTCATAGATGACCGGAGCCTGTCCGATTTTCCTGACCCATTTGTTATACCATTTTGTGCTGTCGCTCCCCGACCAGTTGTAGATGGCCAATTGGAATTTCGCACCTCCGAGAATCTCGTGGTTTGGCGTCTGGCGAAGGTAGGCACGCATCTCTTTTTTATTGACAGACGGGTTGTCGACCACGTTGATGCGCACTTTGTTTAGAAGATATTGTCCGTCGGGGACGTGCTTCGTGGCGTTGCATGATGCAAGTGCCACGATGATGACCAACGTAGAGAATGTCTTGTAAAGCCAATTGCAAATATCTTTTTCGTTTCTTGCTGCCATATTGCAAATCGAGCCTACAAAATTACGAAATTTTGTGGAAAATCAGCATTGTTTGCCGGTCTACTTTGGCTTTTCGTCAATTAGTCCGGTTGGGACGGATGTCGGGCAGGAACACGGCTATTGCTCCGAGCAGTGGGAGGAGGGTGCTTGTCCTGAATATGAAGTCAATGCTTGTCAGATCGGCGAGCCATCCGAAGAATGCCGAGCCGACACCTCCCAATCCGAACATCAGCCCGAAGAACAGGCCTGCAATCATCCCGACTTTTCCGGGCATCAGGTCGGTGGCGTAGACGAGGATTGCCGAAAATGCAGAAGCGATAATCAGTCCGCTGACAACGGCTGTCGCGATAGTCCAACCGAGGTTGAGGTAGGGCATTGCCAGCGTGAACGGAGCTGCTCCGAAGATTGAAAACAGAATCACGTATTTCCGTCCGTAGCGGTCGCCTAATAAACCTCCGACTGTTGGACGGTGAGCGAGAATTTGTCGATGAGATAGAAGGTGAAATAGCTCGTTATACAGGAGGTGAAGAAATATTTGGAAAACACCATTATCACGAGTATTGTCAGGGCTTTGCGAACGGTGCTCGCCGGAAATCGAGCGGTGTCATTCGGTGTGGCGGTTTGCCGGGAGGCTGTTGAGGCCAGTGTTCTCCGATACCATTGTCCGACCCATCCGAGGATGGCGGCAGCCGTCAGGGCGGCTATGGCAAACCATCCGGCGGCGTGCTGTCCGAAAGGGAGAATGACGAGAGCTGCAAGGAGCGGTCCGATGGCGCTGCCACCGTTGCCACCCACTTGGAATATGGATTGTGCGAGGCTTTTCCGGCCGCCTGATGCCATCTGTGCCACGCGGGAGGCTTCCGGATGGAACACAGAAGAGCCGCAACCGATGAC
>USOC01000174.1 GCA_900556245.1 uncultured Prevotellaceae bacterium | reverse complement strand
TCTGGGAACCGTAACCGGTATGGTAAAAGCCTTCTTTGCCTTGGCCAACGCAGGAAGCAACGCCAATATCTCGGTTCTTGCAGGAGGCATCTACGAAGCACTTGTAACCACCGTTGCCGGTCTTGTAGTGGGCATTATCGCCTTGTTTGCCTACAACTACCTCTCAGCCCGCGTCAACCACGTGATGAACCAACTCGAAAACAAGACAATGGAATTCATGGACCTGCTCAACGAGCCGGCTTCGAAATAAAACACACCTATCTATGGCACTAAAACGTCAACATGACCTGCTAGCCAACTATAGCATGGCATCGATGACCGACGTGATATTCCTGTTGCTCATATTTTTTATGGTGACATCCACGTTTGTCTCGCCAACCGCTTTCGAAGTCGACCTCCCGAAGAGTTCGGAGCAAACCGCCATCAAGAAGCCAAGCACAAAAGTATATATCGACAAGGAGCAACGTCTCTTCGCCTCCTTCGGCGACGAAGAGCCCCAGCCCCTCGGCGACGACCAACTGGTCACATTCCTTCAGCTCGCACAGCAACAGGATCCCGAGCAATTCATCGCGCTCTACGCCGATGCATCTGTACCTTACGGCCGCATCGTCGAAGTGCTCGACATGACAGCTCGCCACAACTTGAAAATGGTGCTTGCCACCAAACCGGCACAGTCCAACAGCCAACGAATGGCATCCACGACAGAACCGGCAGCCAACTAATCTCTTACAATCGAAAGGAAGTCGATGAAACAAGACAAGAAATACAAGCTCATCGGTGCATTGCTCGCTCTTTTCCTCCACGGAGGCATCGCCGCGGCAATGTTCTTCCTCTATCTAACGGCACCCAACGAAGCCGAACCGCCACTTGACACAGCCAAAAGCGAAATCACATTCGGCGGAGAATTTGTGAAACTCGGCGACCTTCCCATTCCCGACACCGACGACGGAGAAGGCGGTCCGCAGACATCCGACGACCAGACCCAGGCAGAAGGAAGCGACGACGCTGACGAAGGTGAATCAGGAGAAGGGGAAGCGTTGGTCACCGACGAAGAAGAATCGGAAGCGACCGCACCCAAACGCCACAACGGTCCGTCCGAAGCCGAAAAGAAAGAGCAAGAGCGCATCCGTAAAGAAAAAGAACGACAAGAACGGGAACGCAGCAACATCAACAACCGCACAAGCAACGCTTTCAACCGTAACAACGGCGGCAGAAGCGGCTCGGCCAACGGCAACTCGTCGGCAGGCAGCCTGCAAGGGCAGGCCGGTCACGATCTTGGCGCAAACTACAAGCTTGAAGGGCCACGCACCAGGTGCGCCAAGACGGCACCATCAAAAGCGCCTCCTACTTTGACGGATCAGGCGAAGCGGCTGCCGACAGGAGTATCCGCCGGCAATTCGAGTCGTACACAAAAACACTCCGGTTCAAAGTGACAGGGAATGCCCCGGCAGAAAAGACCGGCGTTATCACGTGGGTTATCAGAAACTAAACACATACACACTTCTCCATCCGCCAAAATGCTCGGACGTGTTCTGTCCGAGCATTTTTCATTCCGTCATCCTTCCTTCAAAGTATGCAAAATTGTAATAAAATCCAACCAAATTATTAGAATATTGTTAAAACCAAAAAATTAAATCTGTGAATATCACACGAAAGTCATAAATTTAGTAGTACCTTTGCATAAAAATTCGAAGATACAATCATCTCTGACATTATCCGCAAATCAACTGAAGCGAATATGAAAAATAAGAAAATCCGACTCCAGATGATTCTCGAAATCATCCGAAACCGTCATGTCCGATGCCAAGACGACCTTGTCAAGGCTCTTGCTGAAAAAGGGCTTAACGTGACACAAGCGACACTTTCACGCGACCTCAAATACCTAAAGGTCACAAAAATCGCAAATGACAATGGCGACTACGTCTACATCGTACCAAACAGCAATGAAGTGAAGGATTCGATGCTGACAGTCAATCAGGGCCCGGCCAATCCGAACAGCTCTGTAGGCTTCGTTTCGCTTACGTTTTCCGGAAACATTGCAGTCATCAAGACACGCAACGGATATGCGGGAGGCCTGGCCTACGACATCGACATGAGCCGTCCGCCGGAGATACTGGGAACAATAGCAGGAGCCGACACCATCATAGCCATACTGCGCGAAGGCACCAGCAGGGAAGAAGCAGAAAAAGTGCTGCACCGCTTCATCCCCATCAACGATATATAAAGCAGCCTACTTACAAACAAAACAATGGTTAACGTCGAAGACATAGAAATAGCAATTGCAGGAGAAGAACACATAGGCTTTGTCGATGAAATTCTCGACACCATCTCCCGCGCCGCCAAAATCAGAGGCACCGGCATCGCAAAACGGTCGCCTGAATACGTCAAGCAGAAAATGCTCGAACACAAAGCAGTCGTTGCCGTCTGCAACGGACGGTTCGCCGGCTTCAGTTACATCGAAAGTTGGAGTAACAAGCAATTTGTAGCCAACTCCGGTCTCATCGTAGCCGATGAATTTCGCGGGATAGGCCTGGCCAAACATATCAAACGCAAAATCTTCGAATTGTCGCGTGAACGATTCCCAAAAGCAAAGATTTTCAGTCTGACCACCGGAGCGGCCGTCATGAAAATGAACAGCGAACTGGGCTATCGCCCTGTCACGTTTGCCCAGCTCACCGACGACGAAGCCTTCTGGAAAGGCTGCGAAAGTTGCGTGAATTTCGACATTCTGCAGCGCAACGGCAGAAGCATGTGTCTTTGCACAGGCATGCTATACGACCCCAATGAACACAACAAACCTGAAAACCAAACAAACATCTGACACGACATGGAAACGAAAAACAAGAAGAAAGTGGTAGTGGCTTACAGTGGCGGTCTCGACACGTCGTACACCGTCATGTATTTAGCCAAGGAAAAAGGATATGAAGTCTATGCGGCTTGTGCCGATACCGGCGGGTTCAGCCCCGAACAGCTGAAAGCAAACGAAGAAAACGCCTACCGACTCGGCGCGAAGAAATATGTGACCCTCGATGTCACACACGAATACTACGAAAAGAGCCTCCGATATATGATATACGGAAACGTGCTACGCAACGGCACCTACCCCATATCCGTCAGTTCCGAACGCATATTCCAGGCAATCGCCATTGCCCGTTATGCCAACGAAATCGGCGCCGATGCCATTGCCCACGGATCGACAGGAGCCGGCAACGACCAAGTTCGCTTCGACATGACTTTCCTCGTGATGGCTCCCGATGTGGAAATCATTACAATGACACGCGACAACTCACTCTCCCGTGACGAAGAAATCGACTACCTGCGCCGCAACGGATTCGTGGCCGACTTCACGAAAATGAAATATTCCTACAACGTCGGAATCTGGGGAACATCCATCTGTGGCGGCGAAATCCTCGACTCCGCACAGGGACTGCCAGAATCAGCCTATCTCAAACAAGTGGAAAAGACCGGTTCTGAAGAAATTCGCCTTGAATTCAGACACGGAGAAATCGCCGCCGTCAACGGAGAACAATTCGACGACAAGATTGCCGCAATCCGGCGTGTGGAAGAAATCGCGGCTCCCTACGGCATCGGTCGCGATATGCACGTAGGCGACACGATTATAGGAATCAAGGGTCGTGTCGGCTTCGAAGCCGCCGCTCCGATGCTGCTGATCAACGCCCATAAGTTTCTGGAAAAATACACACTCAGCAAATGGCAGCAATACTGGAAAGACCAAGTGGCTAACTGGTACGGTATGTTC
>USOC01000173.1 GCA_900556245.1 uncultured Prevotellaceae bacterium | reverse complement strand
CCGATGCCATTCTTACGGTTTAGCAAATCAAACACCACTGCCGCAAAACCGTCGAATTCCTTATACAAGGTTTTCTGCGACTGCCCCTTGTCGGTCGTCATAGCTTCGAAAGTGTTCTTCAGACCGGCTTCTTCCTTTTCTGTCAGCTGAATCCTATTCCAGAAGCCTAATTTGTCGCTCAACACTTGCTTCATTTCGTTCCACGACAAGCCGTTGTGGGACACGCAATAGTCACTGAACTTTTCCTTGGATGAACGCTGCCAGTCGATGTTTTCCATCGTAGGCCTACCGCCATTGGCAACTCCTACTGTCATACCGCCGGTATCATGGTCGGCAGTAACGACAATCAGCGTCTCTTCCGGATGCTTCTGATAGAACTCATAAGCCAGACGGATGGAATTCTGGAAATTGAGCACCTCCTTCACCACTCCCGCTCCGTCGTTGCCATGAGCGGCATGGTCGATGTTGCCTGCTTCAACCATCATAAAGAATTTATCGGGCGACACTCGCTCCAGATGGTGCAGACAAGCCTCCGTCAAATCCTCCAGACGGGCGGCTGCGGGAATACTGTCTATTGTATAGCCGATGTTGCTGTACGCCTTTGCGCTGCCGGCCGTAAGAAGCACCTTTTCCGCCGGCTTCATCGAAGACAGCTCCTTCAGGCTGTGGGCCACAGCATATCCATTGGCTCTGTAGTCGTCGAAAATCGCCTGACAAGCCGCCGTGTCCTTACGAGCCATCAAAGTATAGGCGCCCGCAATGAAGTCGAAGTCGCTCCGGGCTCCGTCGCGGTTGATTTCCGCATACATTTTACGATCCACCTGATGCGCATAGAACGCAGCCGGAGTCGCATCATCATAGGCTACAGACGTTACAATGCCGACACCGTACCCCTGCGCTTTCAATTCCGTAGCGATACTCGTCACTGCGACAGAATCGGGATTCACGCCCACCGTATAATTGTTCGTCTTCACTCCGGTGGCCAATGCCGTACCAGCAGCAGCGGAGTCTGTCACCGGGCTACTGTAGGAATACGTGGTTGCCGCTGAGGCCACCGGGAACTGCATCATCAGGATGTTGCCTTCGTTTCCGAGCACACGCCGATGGTAGGTGTCGGCAGCCATCACATGCCCCATTCCCATTCCGTCTCCGATAAACATAAAGACATACTTTGGTGTAGCGCCGGCCACCACACATACCGCCGACAGCACCATTGTCAGAAAAATTTTTCTCATCGCTTCTATTTATTAAATTTCAACATTTCGTCTATAATATCTCTTCCGTTATAAAGGCGTGGGATTTTCCGTTGTCCTCCGAGCTTGCCGCTGCTTTTGAGCAGCCAGTCGTCGAACAGTCCCCGGCGTGCCTCCACCACGGAAAGACGGTCGATGAACAGCCCCTGAAAGCGCTTGGCCTCATAGTCGGAATTTTCTCGCTGCAACTCGTTGTCGAGCGTGTCGGCAAACAGACTGAGGTCGGCCGGACGCCGGGAAAACTCTATCAGCCATTCGTGCCGTCCTTTTTCAGTCGCAGTCGCATAGACCGGAGCTACCGTATAATCGGCCACTGCCGCTCCGCAAGCCTCACAAGCCCGCGCCAAAGCCGCATCTGCATTATGCACCATCAATTCCTCTCCAAAAGCGTTGATGAAATGCTTCGTCCTCCCGGCAATCGTGATTTTGACAGGAGCAGTTTGCTCCACTTTCACGGTGTCGCCGATACGGTAACGCCACAACCCGTTACAAGCCGTGATGACCAATTCATAGGTCTTGCCGGCTTCCACCTCTCCTATCGTCAACGTATTCGGATGCTCCTTCTCTGTTTCCGACAAGGGAATAAATTCATAGAACACGCCCAAGTCGAGCAACAAGAGCATCGCCTGCGTATCCCACGATGATTGGACGGCAAAAAAGCCTTCCGATGCATTATATGTCTCCAGGTAATGCATCTTTGACGAATCCATGACAGCTTCATATTGCGCACGATAGGGCTTGAAACTGATTCCTCCATGTAAAAAGACCTCATGTTTGGGCCAGACTTCATGAACACAGTCGGCTTTTTCGCGACGCAGCACTTCTTTGATAACCGAAAGGAACCATGATGGCACACCGGATATATTCGTCACATTCTGCCGACGACTGGCTTCTACCAACGCCGGCAATTTCCTGCTCCAGTCCTCCATCAATGCGATCCGCTTTCCGGGCACACGCACAAGATTCGCCAAAGGATTGATATGGGCTATCAAATTCGCCGACAGGTCGCCGACTGCAACCCCCTTCGGAAGATTGAGCGCATTGGCGAAACTGCCGCCGAGAATAAACGCCTTTCCGTCAAAAATCCGACTCTCCGGATTCAAATGAAGATAATGAGCCACACAGTCGCTTCCTCCGCGATAGTGGCAACGTGAAAAAGAATCTCCGGTGATAGGGATGTACTTGCTTTTGCCGTCGGACGTTCCTGAAGATTGGGCGAAATTGCGCGTGACTCCGCTCCAAAGCACATTGCGTTCACCACCCACCATCCGCATGACATATTCGCGGATATCCTCATAACGGACAAGCGGAACAGCTTCTTGAAAGTCGCGAAAGGACGACAACCGGGAAAAACCGTACCGCTCCCCATAAGCCGTATCCCGCGCCTGGCGCAGCAATGAGCGCAACTGGTCGGACTGAATAACGTCGGCCTCTGTCGCAAACCTCCTGCTCTCCGCCACTCTCCGCATAAAAAATCCGCGTAATATCGAAGTCAGTGTCATCTGTTTTTCTTTGCATAGATTGCGACTGCAAATGTATATTTTTTGCCCGAACAAATCAAATGCTCCTCCAATAAAGAATTACTTTCCGAAGAACATTTCCATCCCCTTTCTCGCCACTTTTCGTTTGTTTGTTGTAATTTTGGCAATTGTAGAGAAAACTCACCCCGCGGACGGAGCAATTCCTCCCCCGACCAATAAATACGACAAAGAAAAATGAAACAATATCTCGACCTGCTTCAGCATGTAATGGACAACGGAGTCATGAAAGGCGACCGCACCGGAACCGGCACAAAGAGCGTGTTCGGCTACCAGATGCGCTTTAACCTGGAAGACGGGTTCCCGCTTCTGACGACAAAGAAGCTCCATCTCAAATCAATCATCCACGAACTCCTGTGGTTTCTGAAAGGCGACACCAACGTCCGCTATCTTCAGGAAAACGGAGTGCGCATCTGGAACGAATGGGCCGACCCGGACGGCAACCTCGGACATATCTACGGCTACCAATGGCGGTCGTGGCCGACTTACGACGGCGGATTCATCGACCAAATCAGCGAAGCCGTCGAAACCATCCGCAACAATCCGGATTCGCGCCGGATTATTGTCAGCGCATGGAATGTAGCCGACCTCGACAAAATGAATCTGCCGCCTTGCCACGCATTCTTCCAATTCTATGTGGCTGACGGACGACTGAGCCTGCAACTCTACCAGCGAAGCGCTGACATTTTTCTCGGCGTGCCCTTCAACATTGCCTCATACGCCCTGCTGCTTAAAATGATGGCACAAGTGACAGGTTTGAAAGCCGGCGATTTCGTTCATACTTTCGGTGATGCTCATATCTACCTAAACCATCTGGAACAAGTGAAACTCCAATTATCACGGGAGCCTCGTCCATTGCCACAAATGAAGATCAATCCGGATGTGAAAAGTATCTTCGACTTCAAATTTGAGGACTTTGAATTAGTGAACTATGACCCGCATCCGCATATTGCGGGAGCAGTAGCCGTGTAACTTTATGAGTA